>JAAZAR010000131.1 GCA_012514235.1 Actinomycetota bacterium | reverse complement strand
TGTGGTTCGCCTGGACGTCCTCGAAGGTGTACTGGTTGCCGCCCGGCGTCACCACGGCCCCATCGACGCGGACCTCCGCGACGTGGTAGCCCGTGTCCGGCGTGAAGGTGAACTCGCGGGAGCCGCCATAAGCGACCGTCTGTGGCGTACTGGGGTTGATGGAGCCGTGGCCTGCGGCGCCGCCGACAACGCTCGGCGTGATGGTGAACGTGTCGACGGCGAACTCCACCGCGATCGTGTGGTTCGCCTGGACGTCCTCGAAGGTGTAGCTGTCCGGGCCGGTCAGCGCGGCCGGAGCGCCGTCCACCTGCAGCTGGGCGATGTGGTGGCCGGGGTCGGGCGTGATGGTGAAGGTCTGACTGCCTGAGATCGGGACCACGATCTCGCCGGCGGGCTCGATGGCGCCGCCCTCTCCGGCGGTGGCGAGGATGATGAACTCGTCGACGCCGATCTCGCGCAGGGGCGCGTCCGGGACGCGCGCCTGGGCGGGACCCGCGGCGGCGATCGCCAGGAGCAGGAGGCACGCGAGCAGGATCGTCAGAAGACCCGCGAGCTGGGCCGGACGCAGAGTCCGTCGTGTGCTCACCGCCACCATGCCGCAGCCCTCCTCGCCCGCTCTCGTTCACAGCATCCGTACCCCCAATGGTACAGCGGGCAACCGCGCGCGACGTCGCGCGGCCGGAGGGCGAGGCCGAGCAGGCCGGCGGGCCGCCGGATGACAAGGCCGGGCGGGCCGGCGAACGCAGCATGGACGAGGCCGGGCCGGCAGGGGTAGGGTTGCCGGCCCGGCCTCTCGTGTCGCGGCCCTCAGGCCGCTTGTCTCGCGCGAGGGAGCTCGTGTGTCACGAGCCCGTCGCGCTCACCGCACCGTGAGGCGCACGCGCGTCACGCCCTTCTGGAAGTTGCCGGCGCGGTCCATGGCACGGAACACCACGGTGTAGGTCCCGGCCCGGAGGACTCGCGTCTTGATGCGCTGCACGTGCCAGCGGTTGACGCTCACGGGCACGGAGCTCGCCTTGGTGAGCGTCCGGCCGCGGGCGTCGACGACGACCGCGCGGACCAGTGCGAAGCCGCAGCCGGGCATGGGGTCCTTGACCTGGTACCGCAGCTTGGCGACCGAGCCGCGCGCGGCCTTCCCGGACCGTGCCACGACGCGCGGGCGACGGCTGTCGATGCGGACCACGCAGGTGCGCGCCGGCGTCTCGCACACGCCGTCCACGTCCTGGCAACAGAACTCCACCGTGGTGGCTCCCTGCGCCTTGATGGTCACGCTGCGACGCTGCACCCAGTCCTTCCCGGGCAGACGGTACGCGGTGAAGGCGATCGGCACGCCGGTCGTCCCCGGATGCCCGGTGAAGTTGAGCTTGACCGGACGCCTGGACCAGCCGGACGTGACGCCGGCGACCGTCGTCCACGGCATGCCCTCGGGGGTCACCGCGAAGGTCGCCTGGATGGTGTGGTCCTCCTGGACGTCCGTGAACTCCCAGGTGGTCACCGGACCGACGGACTCGCCGTCGACCACGACGTCCTCGACGGCGTAGCCGGTCTCCGGCGCGATGGTGTAGACCGGATTCGCGCCGGCCTCCACCTGGCCGGTGCCGGGCGTGATGCTGCCGTGCGGCCCGGCTTCCGTCGTGATCGTGACCAGCGAACGCTCGAACTCTACCGCGATGGCATGGCCTGCCGTCACGGCGGGGAACGTGAACTGGTTCTCACCGGTCATCGTGACCGGCTGGCCGTCCACCGTCACCGACTTGACCTTCCAGCCCGCATCGGGCGTGAAGGCGAAGGTCGGGGTGCCGCCCCGGTCCACGGTCAGCGGCGTGGCCGGCGCGATGCTGCCGTTGCCGCCGGCCACGCTCGGCGTGATGGTGAACGTGTCGATGGCGAACCTCACGCCGATCGTGTGGTCGGCTTCCACAGCCGGGAACGTGTAGGAGTTCGCACCCGTCATGGTCGCCGCCTGGCCGTCCACGAGGACCTCGGCCACGTGGTAGCCCGCCGCCGGCGTGAAGCTGAACGTCGGCGTGGCGTGCCAGTCCAGCGTCTGCGGCGTACTCGGGCTGATGGTGCCGTGGCCCGAGGCGCCGCCGACGACGCTCGGCGTGATGGTGAACCTGGTGACCGCGAACGTGGCGCTCAGGGTGTGGTCCGCGCGCACGTCCTCGAAGGTGTAGGTCGTCGGCGTGCCGACGGACTGGCCGTCCACCTTGACGTCGACGATGTGGTAGCCCTGGTCGGGCGTGATCGTGTACGCCTGGTCGCCGAACGTGGTCACCGCGCCGGTGCCCGGCGTGATGCCGCCGTGCTCGCCGGCGTCCACGGTGATCGTGTAGCTCGACGCCAGGATGTCGAAGGTCTGGCTGTCGGCGCTGCGGTACTGCACCGCACCGTCGCCCTCGCCCGACCAGAACTGGACGGACACGTGCCAGCCCTCGGAGGGCTGCTCGGCGATCGTCCAGTCCCACTCGTACTGCGTCGCGGAACTGGCCGGCACGGTCGCGAGCGTCACGTCCGTGTCGGACGTGGGGTCGTGCGCGACGACCTTGAACACGCTGCCGGCCGGCGGCGTGTCGTCCATCTCCCAGGCCACCGTCTGGGTGCTGCCGGTGGCGAAGACGTCGTCGCCGTCGCCGACCTCCGGACCGGCGGCGAAGTCCGCCACCGGCGTGAACACCACGTCGAGCGTGGGCACGCCGTCGTCCGAGCCCTTCTCCAGCGAGAAGCGGCCGTTCATCAGGTCGTTGTGGCTCTCGAACTGCGTGACGTCCAGGCGGAGCCACTCGAGATCCAGGTCGGCAAGGCCGGCCTCAGCCTTCATCACGTGCCAGCGATGCGGAGCCAGGGGATCCCACTCGTCGAGCGGTGCTTCTGAACCGCCGGAGGTGGAGAGCAGGCTCACGGTGAACGGCGGATCGGTGGGCCCGAAGGGCGCGGACGGACCGATCTCGCTCCCCAGGAGCTGGTCGTAGGCGGTCCCGGCGGCACCCTCGTCGTCGGCGACGACGAACGCTGCCGAGCCGCCCGGCACGAGCGTGGCGCTGCCGACCGTGAACTGGGTCGGCTCGCGGGTGAGCGCGCCGGGCATGATCCGGCCGATCGGACTCGTGCGCACCTCGCTCACGGTGCCGGCGCCTCCCACGGTGCCGCCCCAGTCGGCGAACGAGACGCGGCCGTTGAGCACCCCGTCGACCACGAGGTCACCCTCGTTGACCACCACCGGACCGGTGAAATCAGGCGACTCGCCGGTGAGCCGCAGGCAGGCGATGTCATCGAGCCTGAGCTCGCCCGACCCGCTGAGGACGTTGTCCCACGTGCCCCCACCGGGGCCCTTCCCCGGGTGGCTCGCGAGGAGCGTGGCGCCCTCGCTCACGGTCACCGGCACGCCCGCAGGCAACGACGCATCGTACACTTCCAGCACGCCTTCGGACACGGTCAGGCGTCCGCCGAACTGGCCGTCCCGCACGTGAGCGACGCCGCTCCCCTGCTTGGTCACCGTGCAGGCAGGGCTGGGTCCGACGACGTCTCCCACCAGCCACGTCTCGCCGGTGCCCTCGAGGGTCAGGGCGTGGGCGCCCGAGGCGCTCTGCAGGTCGATCCTGCCGAAGAACTTCAGGATGCCCCCGTCGCTCCGGATGCTCGCGTCCGCCCCGAGCGTGGTATTGATGTGCCAGTCGGTGGGCCCGAATGCCGAATCGGCGTGGAGCTCCCCGGTGAGCACCAGCGGATCGCCACACAGGAGGCACGCGTTGGCGGTGACATGCACGTCGCCCACGGAGCTGAGCAGGTCGTTGAACGGGGCATGGTTGGGCATGCCGCCGAACTCGAGGCTGTCGCCGTCGCTCGGCAGGACCTCGCAGGCCCAGTTCGCCGGGTTGCTCCACCGGCCGTCCGAGCCGAGCCCCGTCCACACGTGGGTGTTGGGAGCGGCGGGAGTGTAGACGATCTCGAGCGCCGTGCCGTCACGGGACGGCTCGACGCTGAAGGAGCCTCCCTGCAGGTCGTTCTGGAAGCCGTCGGCGTCGACCACGACGTTCGGCTCCAGCTCCCACCGGATCACGCCGTCGGTGAGCTCGACCACGGGCCAGCGGTAGTGCTTCTTGGGGTCGAAGCCGGCCGCCGGAGCATCGCCGGTCCCGTCGGTCGAGCGCAGCTCGATCACGAAGGGCTTCGCGGCAGTGGTCTGCATGTCCAGCGTCCGTACGGTGTACGCGTCCCAGCCGGTGCCGGCAGATCCGGACGCGTCGGCGACCTCGCAGACGAGGCGGCCGGCGGCGTCGGCCTGTCCGGCCGCCGCCCACGTCACGTCGCGCGCGCCGAGCCGGGCGATGTGATGCTCGCCATCACCGGCGCTCATCGAGCCGCCCGGCTCGACGGTGAGGTCCGCCACGGAACCGGAGCCACGCAGCACGCCGCTCAGCTTGAGCGGGTTGCCGGCGATGGCGGTACCGCTGCCGACCTGCAGGTCGCTCACCTCGGTGAGCAGGTCGTTGGTCGGCGTGCCGCTGCCCGCGGGGAAGACGAGCGAGTCGCCTTCACTCGGCAGCTCGTCGCCGACCCAGTTCCGGGCCGTGCTCCACGCGCTGCCGGACGCCTCGCCGTCCCACGTGTGCGTGTCCGGTGCGACGGAGGTCACCCAGGCGGTGACCGTGTCTGTCGCGACCGTGCCGTCGACCACGCGGTAGGTGAACGTCTCGGTGCCCGTCCAGCCCTTCTGTGGGCGGTACGTGCCGCGGCCGAGGGACGGCGACGTGAGCGTCACCGTCCCGTGCGCCGGCTGCTCCACGACCTCGACGGTCACGGACGGCGACGTCGGGTCGCCGTAGGCGAGCGCGACCGGCGACCAGCCGGCGCTCGTGCTCGTCGTCTCCCGGCCAGCCGTGGACGAGATCCACGGATTGGCCGGCATGCTGGTGAAGGAAGCTGCCACGCTGTCGGACCCTGCGTCCGCGGCGCTCGTGCCGCTCCCCTCGTCGAGCCGGTAGTAGCGCACCGGACCGGTGCCGGTGCCCAGCGTCTGGCCGAGCCCGCGGTTGTAGCGGTCGGCCAGCTCCTGGGCGGTCAGCGCCCGCCTGTACACCTGGATCTCGTCCAGGGCACCCTTGAGATGGTGACCCTCGAGGTTGTCGCCCCCGAAGGTGAGCGGCGCCCCACTCGCGCCGGCGGCTCCGACCTGCCAGCCGAACGTGTACGTGTTGCAGAGCCGTCCGTCCTTGTAGATCCGGGCGGTCGTGCCGCTCTTGACCAGCGCCACATGGGACCACGTGCCCTGGGGCACCTCGGTGTCGAACCCGAACATCTCCCAACCCGGGTACTTGTAGTTCTGCATACCGGCGAAGAGTCTGCCGTTGGCATCGATCGCGAAGAAGGTCTCGAGCGTGTTCGCCCCACCGTTCCTCTGCCGGCAGAGCGTCATGGTGTCCGTCGCCTCGCCGTCCGGCCGCACCCACATCTCGATGGTGAAGTCGGAGTTGCCGGAGAAGGCGACCGACGAAGAGTTCGGCGCGGTCAGGTAGCCGGTGCCGAACCGGAGGGCGTTGCCGAACCCGGCAACGGCGTCCTTCAGGGGCTCGGCGGCGCCGTCGACCCTGCGCACGGCGTGGTCGCCGCAGGACACGTACCCGGTGCCGTTCGTGTGGAACGCGATGGCATAGGGCGTGTTGAACCGCGCCGCGGTCCCCACACCGTTAGAGGACCCCGCGGCGCCGGCCAGTCCGCCGACTGTCGTGGTCGCACCGGCAGGAGTGACCTTCCTGATGGTGTGATTGCCCGAGTCTGCGACGAAGATGTTGCCGACGAAGTCACAGCCGACGCCGAACGCGCCCCTGAAGCGCGCCGTGGAGCCGGTGCCGTTCGTGGAACCGGTCTGCCCGGCCTTCCCTGCGAGCGTCGTCACCGCGCCCGCCGGGGTGATCTTGCGGATGGTGTGGTTGTCGCCGTCGACGACATACACGGTGCCGGCGCGATCGACGGTCACGCCGACCGGCCCCCGGAACCGCGCGATCGAGCCGGTGCCGTCGGTGCTGCCGTAGTAGCCGTGGCGACCGGCGAGGGTCGTCACCACGGCAGCCGGAGTGATCTTGCGGATGGTGTTGGCGTCGTGGTCGGTCACGTAGACCGTGCCGTCCTGCGCGCAGGCGATCCCCCAGGGATCCGAGAAGCGGGCGTTCGAGCCGGTGCCGTCGGTGCCGCCCGACGAGCCGGCCCTGCCTGCGAACGTCGTGACCACGTAGGTGCGGGTCATCTTCCGGATGCACTCGTTGTCCGAGTCCGCGATGTAGAAGCAGTCGTCCTTGGCCGAGTAGCAGATGCCCATGGGGCGGTTGAACCTGGCGGCGGTGCCGGTACCGTCGGTCGAGCCCGACGACGACCCGCCGGCCACGGTGGCCACCGTCCCGCCCGGCGTCATCCGCCGGATCCGGTTGTTCAAGCGGTCCGCGATGTAGATGTTGCCGTCAGGATCGACGGCCATCGATACCGGCTGGTCGAACCGCGCGGCGGTGCCGGTACCGTCAGCGAAGCCGGCGTGGCCGGCCCATCCTGCGATGATGGTGTACGTCGGTGCCGGCGGCAGGTCAGCCTGCGCCGCCGGCGCCACCGCCAGGATCGCGCCGGTCAGGAGGAGTACGCCGATGAGCGCCAGCACGAGGGGCAGCCTGCCCCTCGCCGCGGGACCTGCACTGGGCGGTCTGCCTCTCGCCGTCGATCTTGCCACCCGTGGTCCGACGATCGAGGACCCGATCGGCATCCTCCCCGCGCACCCTGCGCTCCTGGAACCCATCAGTCTCCCTCCTGCCCCTTCAGGCGGCGTCGTCCTGACGCCGCCCCTGTCTCGGTCTCCACGGCGAGCGACCCTCGGCCGCGCGCCGCTACTGCCTCATTCAGACCATGGTGTAAGAATCGGCAGCGCGCTCTCGCGACCGCATAGGGACGCTTCCCTATCCGGCACAGGTATGGGCAGGCGGCGACAGGGCGGCGGTTCGCGGGACCGATCGAGCGTCGGTCAGCGGGACAGAGCCGGCGCCGAGGCTGGAACGCGGCTCGGCACCGAGGCTGGAACGCGGCTCGGCGCCAAGGTCCTAGGCGCCGGCCGGTCTCGGGGCAGACGGTGGAGACGGGCGTGTACTCTGGCCTCCGGACCTCGAACGGGCAGCGCAAACCGGCCTGGCGTGCCTTCCGGGCAGTGCGCTGACGGACGGAGCGATCATCCGAGCCGAGCGGACGCCCTCAGCCGACCGGCCCCCGTGCGTGCGACGGCCCCCGAGATGCAGCCCGCATGCATGCATCTCGGGGGCCGGTCGCCGACTGGCGCTCGGGGGGACAGCGCCGCTGGATGACGACTCAGGGAGGCCGGCGCCTCCGACTGGCTCAGCCGGCCGGGGCGAACGTGATGAAGAAGGCCATCAGCCCGGCGAGCAGGGCGATCATGCTGATCCCGGCCGCAGTGACGCGCGCGTCACGCTCGTCTCCGATCGCCTTGACTTCTTCTCGAACGCGTTCCATGTCTCCCGTCCTCCGGTCCTCGCGTCCCGCTCCCGCGCGGAACGCTTGGCTACTCCCATCTTTCCCCCTGCCGAAGAGCGCAATCCGGTACATATGTCGATGCGCCCGTGCCGCGACGGACGGGCGGGGGCGGGCGCGCATCGCGCGCCCGGCCGGCGGAGCCCCTGCGGCGCTCCGCCTCATGCCCGCGGCAGCCGTCTCACGGACCGACCGCGGCCTCGTTGGACAGGATCTCCCCCGCGGCGTTGTAGGCGACGACGCGGTAGAGGTAGGCGTTGCCGGCGACGGCTGTGTCGTCGCTGTAGGTGGTCTGGTTGGCGAGCGCCGCCCCGACCGCCTCGAAGGGACCGGGGACGCCGCCTGTGACCAGGGCCCGCTCCACGCGGAAGCCCTGCTCGTTGGCGGGGTCGCCCAGCGTCGTGGCCGGCCCGCTGCCGTCCCACGGGGTGGCGTCGGTCCAGCTGAGCCCGACCGGCGGCGCACCGCCGGCGCCGGCGAAGCCGGCCGTGAGCTCTGGCGCAGGCGGCAGCTGCCTGTCCACCTTGAAGCTGATGGGCCGCATCATGTCCATCTCCTCGTGGGAGAGGATGTGACAGTGCCACACGTACTCCCAGCCCAGGTTGACCATCTGGTTGGTGACGGCCGGATCGATGGCCTGACCGGTCGTGGGGTCGCGGTTGGTGAAGCCCATGGTCGATCCGATGGGCTCCATGGGGTTGAGCGGCCTGATGCTGTCCGGCACCCCGAAGGGCTGCTCGGGAGCCACGGCCCGGAGCGCGACGATGGTGTCCTCCAGAGGACTCACGCGCACCGTGTCCTTCCAGCCGACCTCGTTCGGGTCGGGCGGCCTGATGATGCCGTCCCAGCCCACCCGGTTGAGCACCTGCACGTCGAACAGGTGGAAGTGGATGGGGTGCGTGTCCACGCCGTTGTGGGTGATCTTCCAGATCTGCGTGCCGTCGCCGGCCTGCGGGGTCAGCGCCTCGAAGGTGCTCGAGTCGGTGATGACCTCGCTCACCGGGTCGACGAAGTTCTGGAGGACGAAGTTCTGCGTGGTCGAGCTCGTGTTCGGGAGCTCCAGGCCGAGCTTGCCGCTCATCCGGCCGTACTCGTCATAGGCCTCGCCCATCTCGTCCTGGATGGCCTTGGGCATGAGCGGCATGTCGAGGTCGCGCCCGTCCACCGTGCGGATGGTCATGGCGTTGTCCTGGATGCGGGAGTACCCCCACAGCGGCCACTGGGTCGGGAACTGCTCGTTGTACGCCGAGTCGTACGCGGCCTGCGCCACGAGCGCAGGCTTCTGACCGCGCTTGAAGACGCCGTCCCTGGTCGCGGTCGTCCTGAACTCGGCGCGCAGGGCCTTGAGGTCGTAGGCCTTGGCCGGCCGCTTGGCCTGCACGCGGATCTGCATGATCGTCCGCGTGTTGGGCCCGTAGCCGGCCTTGATGCGGCCGTAGCCGCCCTCCGCGCGCAGGTCCGGCGATCCGGTGCGGAAGTCATACCGCGGATCGAGCGCCGGGAACGCCGCCGGAGCGTCGTTGTACAGGATCAGGGTCTTGCCGGCGTACTTCGAGAAGTCGACGATCACGTCCGCCCGCTCGGCCGGCGCGACCAGCAGCGAGTGCAGGTCGACGTTGCCGAAGTTGAAGGTGGTCGGGTTCCCGTTCCAGGTGATCGGCTGCTGCTTGACCACGGCCGGCGCCGGCAGGAAGCCGCCCTCGGAGCCGATCTGGATCCACTTGGGGCCGCGGGTCTTGGGGTCGGGGACCCCACCCACGCGGCCGTCGGTCGGCCAGTCCGCAGGGAACCGCTTGGTCTTCGTGGCCTTGACCATCCGGACCTCGGTGTACCGGCGGCCGTCCGCACTCCGCCGCCGCGCATCGGCGACGTACAGCTGCAGGTTGAAGAAGCGGTCGTTGGCGGCGTTGAGGATGCGGAAGCGGTACGCCTTGGGCTTCAGCGTCACCTTGGGATAGGCGGCGCCGTTGACCAGCGGCGTGTCCATGAACGACTCACCCGGCATGGACACGTCGGGCACGCCCGGCGCCTCCGGCGGCTCCCAGGGAGCGTTGATCGGGTCGTAGCACGGGTTGGGCACCGGCTGCACCGTGTCCCTGGTCGGCGGCCAGAACCACGGGCCGTAGTGCCACCGGCCGTAGGGGTTCACGCCGTCGAGCGCGTACGGGTCCTGTGCCGGCACGTACACGTGCGGATACCACAGGTCGCCGGTCTTCGGCGCGACGATGCCGGTGCCGGGGTCGCGAGGGTTGGTGCCCCAGTTCCACGTCGGGTCGGTCTTGCGCACCGTCTTGGCATCCACGAAGGACTTGTCCTGGATGATCAGCGGGATCTCCGCCTTCGGGATCACCTTGCGGGCGACCAGGTCCTTCTCCACGTCGTCGCGGAGCAGGTACCCGGCGGCTTCACCGGCGTACACGTTCAGCCGCGTGATGCCCCACGAGTGGTCGTGGTAGAAGAGCAGGCGAGCGCTCTGCTGGTTGCCGTAGTAGTAGGTCTGGGAGCCCTCCCCCGGGTCCGGCATGTCGGGCACGTTCTGGACGCTTACCCCCTGGGGGTACTGGGTGTCCTCACCCGCCGGCGTGATCCACTGGTGCGGCGTGCCGTCGCTGATCCACGGCGTGTGGCCTCCGTGCAGGTGGATGACGGCACGGTTCTGCGTGTAGTCCTCCCGCATGCCGGGCATGCCGGGCATGTCGAGCGGACCCATGCCGGCGCCCATCACCGTCTTGTCGACGGGGAGGAACAGGTCGCCGGCCTCACCGGTGGGCAGCTCGTTGGTGAACTTGATGCGCACCGGCCGGCCCTTGTCGGCGACGATCAGCGGACCCAGGTACATGATCGGCGCCGGCTTCACGGTGTTCTGGCCGTTCGCGTCGGTGCCGTGGTTGGTCTGCACGTACCCGCGGAACGTCGTCGCCGGCAGGTTGCGGTGCACCTTCTGCGTGAACTGGCGCACCGAGAGCTCGTAGTAGTCAGACCCGGGGTACGTCACCGTGTCCGGCACAGCGACCGGGATGTAGTTGCCGAGGTTGTTCTTGTTGACCGGACCCAGGCCGGGAAGCGTGTCGATGAACTTCCGCAGCTTCGGCGTGTACGCCCAGTTGGCGACGCCGAAGTAGTCGGGTGTCCCGCCCGGAGTGGCCGTCGCCGTCGGCAGTCCCGCCGCCTTCGCCGCCGCCATCTGCCGCGCCACGCGCTTCGCTGCCTTGGCCCGGTCCTGCGCGCTGATGCGCTTGTCGCGAGCCTCCTGCACCTTGTCTATCCGCGCCTGGAGCGCGGCCTTCTCGGAGGGACCGAGGCCCGGCGAGACGAGGCTGGCCGAGAAGAGTCCCCCTGCGGCCCGTGATTCCTCCGCTCCCGCGGCGACGACACCGGCCACGAGCGCGGCAAGTGCCACCGGCACGGCAACGATCCCCAACACCTTCCATCGGCTCATTGAGAGCCCCCCTTCGATCGATGGACCCGAGCGTGGGCAGATCGAACAGGACCAACAAGCCCCTTTCCGTCCTGTTCGACCGGTTATGTAGCGGATGAGGCGCAATGCAAACCCCTAGACGGCGAGAACTGTGGGGAATGCGTCGGCGGGGCAGGCGACGGGCCGCCAGCCTTGCGGCGCGGAGGCCGCCGTCGCACGCTCCAGCGCGAGCCCGGGGCCGCCGCTCAGACGCGCAGGGCGCGTTCAGGCGCGGGCGCGGATGAGGGCAAGGAGCGCGTCGACCAGCTGCCCCTCGGGCAGCGTCTCGACGCGCTCTCCGTGGTCGAAGAGCACGCCCTCCCCCGTTCCGGCGGCGATGCCGAAGTCGGCGTGGCGGGCCTCTTCGGGGCCGTTGACGCGGCAGCCCATCACGGCCACCGTGATCACGCGGCCGGCGAGCGCCGGGTCCGTCCCCAGCCGGCGCTCCACGTCTTCGGCCAGCCGCACGATGTCGACCTCGGTGCGGCCGCAGGTGGGGCACGAGATGACGTCCGGGCCGCGGCGCCGCAGGCCCAGCGCGGCCAGGATCTGCCAGGCGACGCGGACCTCCTCCACCGGGTCGCCCGTCAGGCTCGCGCGCAGCGTGTCGCCGATGCCGTCGGCCAGCAGGGCGCCGATGCCGACGGCGCTCTTGACGGTCCCGCTCCTCACCGTGCCGGCCTCGGTCACGCCCACGTGAAGCGGCGCGCAGGTCTTCTGCGCGAGCAGACGATAGGCGGCGATGGTGTCAGGCACCGAGGAGGACTTCACGCTCAGCTTGTAATCCGTGAAGTCCCACTCCTCGAACCGCTCCGCCCAGCGCAGTGCCGCCTCGACGAGCGCTCCGGGGGCGTCCGTGGCGGCCCGCCCCCGCAGGTCGCGGGGCAGCGAGCCGGCGTTGACCCCGATGCGGATCGCGACCGGCGCGTCCGGCTCGCCCGGCGCCGCAGGCACCCGGGCGTCCGCGGCCGCGCGCACGATCTCGCGCACGTGGTGCTCCGCCATCGTGCCCGGGTTGATGCGCACGCCGGCCGCCCCGGCCTCCACGGCCGCGAGCGCCAGACGCCAGTCGTAGTGGATGTCGGCGATGATGGGCACGCGCGGCCTGTCCTCGCCGGCGCCGGCGCGCGCCGGAGCCTCGCGCACGAGGCGCGCGAACGCCGGCGCCTCCTCGGCGGTCGGCAGGCTCACGCGCACGATCTCGCAGCCGGCGGTCACGAGCTCCCGCACCTGCGCGAGCGTCGCCTCGGCGTCGCCGGTGCGCGTGCAGGTCATGGACTGGACGGCGACCGGGGCGCCGCCCCCGACGGGCACGGCGCCCACACGGATGCGGCGCTCACTCCCCATCCCGGCCTCCCGGTGGGAACCGCCAGGTGGCCACCTCTGCCCCGTACCCTCCCGAGAACCAGGCCCAGGTGTGGGCAAGACCGGCGGCGAGCGGCGTCACCGCCTCCCAGCCGAGCACCCAGCCGGCGCGGCGGGCGTCGGCGCACGAGTGCCTGATGTCGCCGTCGCGCGGCGGCTCCAGACGGCGCTCCAGCCGCCTTCCGGCGCGCTCGTCGATCACGTCGAGGATCTGGAGCAGGTCGGTCTCGCGGCCGGTGCCCACGTTCACCACCGTCGCTCCCACCAGCGGACGGCTCAGAGCGGCGCGGATCGCCCGCACGACGTCGGCCACGTAGACGAAGTCACGCGTCTGGCGACCGTCGCCGTACAGGGTCACCGGCTCCCCCGCGGCCGCGGCGGCGAGGAAGCGACTGATCACGCCGGAGTAGGCCGAGCCGGGATCCTGCCGCGGCCCGTACACGTTGAAGAAGCGGAGGCACACGGCCGTGATCTGGCCGGCGTCGGCAGCGTCCATGCACACTTCCTCCGAGGCCAGCTTGGCGCCGGCGTACGGGCTCAGGGGCCGGGCGGGCGTGGTCTCGGCGATGGGCAGCTGCGCCGCATCGCCGTACACGGCGCAGCTCGACGCCAGCACGACGCGCTGCACGCCGGCCTCGACGGCCTGGCGGACGACGTTGACCGTGCCCCCGTGGGTGACGGAGTCGCAGCCCACGGGATCCTCCATCGACTGCGCGACGGAAGGCACAGCCGCGAGGTGCACCACCGCGCCGCAGCCGTCCATCACGTCGCGCACCCTCACCTCATCGCGGACGTCGCCCTCCATCACCTGCAGGCCGGCGCCGCCCTGCGCCGCGAGAGCCCAGGCCTCGTCCAGGTTCTCGTCCTTGCCGGTGCTGAAGTCGTCCAGCACGCGCACGTCGTGACCGTCCGTGAGCAGCGCGTCGACCAGATGCGATCCAATGAACCCGGCGCCGCCGGTGACCAGCGTGAAGGTGTCGTCCATGCGCCAATCCTACGGCAGGATGCCCCTCGCTGCGTCTCCCCCGACGTTCCGTCCGGACGCCCGGCCGGGGTGGGCCGCCGAAGATGCGGTCAGCCGCCGAAGATGCGCTTGAGGTCGTTGAACGTCAGGAAGAGGAACAGCATCACCAGCAGCACGGTGCCGAAGGCGACCATCCGCTCCAGCACGCGCGTGTCAAGCCGCCGTCCGCGGATGCGCTCCACCACGTTCATGGCGATGTGCCCGCCGTCGAAGGGCAGGATCGGCAGCAGGTTGATGAGGCCCAGGTTGAAGCTGAGGAAGGCCAGCAGCAACGGGTACCAGTCCTGCTGCACGGCCTGACGGCTGACGTCGATGATGCCGACCGGCCCGACCGCGCCCTCCGGCCCGGTGGCGCTGATCTTGCCGGTGATGAGCCACCAGAAGCCGACGAACGTGCCGACCACGACGTCCTTGAAGCCGGTGAGGCCCAGCTTGACCGCCTCGACGGGGCCGGGCCGCTCGCGGTCCACGCCGGCCGCCACGCCCAGATAGCCGCTCCCGGCCACCTCCGGGTTCTCGGTCAACGTCACCTCGACCGTGCGCTCGGCGCCGCCGTCCCCGGGCCGGTACGTGAGCGCGATGGTCTGGTCCGGATGAGCGCGGAAGTAGGCCGACGCCTCTTCCCACTCGTTCCAGGTCTGGCCGTCGGCGCCGACGAGCGTGTCGCCCGCCACGAGGCCGGCCTCGGCGGCCGGAGTACCCGGGACGACCTCGTCGAGCGTGAGGCTCGGCGTGGCGATGCCCTGGATGCCGACGAAGAGGACCATGATGACCGCCGCCGTGATGAAGTTCATCCCCGGCCCGGCGGCGATGGCGATGTTGCGCTGCCACACCGGCTTCTTGTAGTAGACGCGGTCGCCGGTGCCCTCCGGCAGTTCCTCCTCCGGCGTCATGCCGCTGATCTTGCAGAACCCGCCCAGCGGGATGATGCCGATGCCGTACTCGGTCTCCCCCCAGGTGCGGCGCAGGGCCGCAGGCGGGAAGCCGACGTAGAACTTCTCGACGCGCATGCCGAACGCCTTGGCGGCGATGAAGTGGCCGAACTCGTGCACCGTGATGAGCAGGGCCAGGCCGAGGATCGCGATGACCCACACGTACTGGCCGAGCACGAGTGCCGCGAGGATGCCGCCGCCGAGCAGCAGCGACCAGGGGCTGATCGCGCGGGCCGGCGGCTTGGGAGCGGAGGCGTGGTCGTCGTTCATATGCTCACACGATACCCATTCCAGGTTATGTGCACGTTAACACTGCTTACGTAGGGCAACGCGCACTGCACGAGGCCGCGGAGACCCGCGGCGAGACACGCCGACCGGCGGCGTCAGGCGCGCGCCTCCACGGCCTCGGCCGCGACGGCGCGCGCGGCGGCGTCGGCGGCGTACACGTCGTCGAGTGACGTGAGGACGTCCGCGCCGAGACGGTCGAGGCAGGCCTCGACGGTCTCGGCGATCCCGAGGAACGGCAGCCGCTTCTCCAGGAAGGCGGCCACCGCGACCTCGTTCGCGGCGTTGAGCACGACGGGCGCGGCGACCGTGCGCGGGGCCGCGCCCGCCGCCTCCGCCTCTCGCTCGGCGCGCATGGCGCCGGTCCCGGCCTCTTCGGCCAGCGCCAGACAGCGGAACGTGCTCGTGTCCGGCCGCTCGAAGGCGATGGCCGCGGCGAACACGTCCAGCCGCCGTACCTGCGGGAGCGGCGGCCGCTCCGGGTAGGCGAGCGCGTAGCCGATGGGCGTGCGCATGTCCGGCACGCCGAGGTGGGCGAGGATCGCGCCGTCCGAGAACCGCGCCATGCTGTGCACCGTGCTCCGCGGATCCAGCACCACGGTGATGTCTTCGTAGGGCACGCCGAACAGGTAATGCGCCTCGATGAGCTCCAGGCCCTTGTTCATGAGCGTGGCCGAATCGATGGTGATCTTGGGACCCATGGACCAGTTGGGGTGCGCCAGCGCCTGCTCGGGCGTGACGGCGGCCAGCTCCGCGGCCGTGCGGCCGCGGAAGGGGCCGCCGGACCCCGTCAGCAGGAGTTCCTCGAGGGCTCGTGGACGGCCGGCGGCGACGACGTCTCCGCCGGCCGCTTCCTTCGAGCCGGCCGCTTTGGCGCCGGCGGGGCCGGCCGCGGCGATGCACTGGAACAGGGCGCTGTGCTCGCTGTCCACGGGCAGGATCAGCGAGCCGCTCCGGCGCGCGGCGTCGAGCACGAACGGGCCGCCGGCCACCATGCTCTCCTTGTTGGCCAAGGCCAGGGTGGCGCCCGCCTCCAGCGTCGCCACGGTCGACCGCAGGCCGGCGGCGCCGACCACGCCGTTCAGCACGGTGAGCGCCGCGCCGGCGGCGGCCGCCCGCTCGGCGGCGCCGGAGACCAGCTCGCGGATGCCGGCTTCGCCGGCGTGCACCGCGAGCTCCGGCGCCGTCGCCGTCGCCTCGGCCGCCGCACCGGCGTCGTGGAGGCACACGTCGCGCACGCCGTGTGCGCGCGCCTGCTCGACGACCCCGGCGGCGTCCCGGCCGGCCGCCAGCCCGACGAGGTGCAGCCGCGGGATCTGCGGCAGCACCTCGAGAGCCTGGCGGCCGATCGACCCGGTCGAGCCGAGGATCAGCAGATGTCTGGGGGCGGCGTCTGTCACGGCCGCAAGGGTACCATGCGCCCCGGCGGCGGGCCCCCGTGGCGCCGCATCGTTCGCGGCGCCGTCAGCTCCGGTCACGGCGCCTGCAGCTTCGGCAGACGGGCAAGCACGTCCCTGACCGCATCGCCCGGCGGCTTGCGGTGCACCGCGTAGTCCGCCCTCACGACCACGGGCGGATACGCGAGCCCTCCGCTCCCGGCGATGAGCTCCGCCCGGCCCTTGCCCCCGGTATCCCCCAGACGTAGCACCAGCGTCGGCACCTCTCCGTGCCGCCGGTAGTAGCTGATGGCCGCCTTGGGCAGCGGCGCGTCGCGGCCGGACGCGTACATCTGGTACGTGTTCGCGGCGATCTCCCCCGGCCAGTAGAGGTACGGCGCCGCGCCTTGCGGATAGACGAGCAGCCGGTCCCCGGCGCGGCCGTACTGCCGCAGGTCGGCGGCGAAGCTCGCGAGGCGTGCTCTCTGCGGCTCCGTCACGCTGATCCCGCTCCAGGGTCCCGAGGTCAGGCGGGCCTCCAGGTCCGACAGCGGCACTCCCCCCACCTGGAACTGGACCTGCATGGCGAGGAACGCGACCACCACGGCCGCGAGCCCGATTGCGGCCGGCCACGGAGCCCCTCCGGCCCGCAGGCGCAGCGGCTCCAGGCCCCAGGCGAGCAAGAGGCCGCTCGCCACCAGGCCGGGGAACAGGCCGACGGCCGCCCGCTCCAGGCCGTCGGCGCTGGTGTAGGCGGTCATGGCGCCGAGCAGGAGGGCCGGCGCCCAGATCCAGACGAGCAGGCGGGCGCCGTCCTCCCGCCGGCCCGCGGGGACGAAGAGATACAGGTACGGCGCGGCGAGGGCGTACACGATCACCGCGCCGGCCGCGTGCAGGCCGTTCGTGGTCGCCGTCAGCCACAAGGCCGGAGGCGTGAGCAGCAGGAGCCAGCGCCCGACGTCCGGGCGCGCCCGGAAGACCACGAGCGAGACCACCGCAGCGACGACGATGTACCACTCGCCGACGAGTAGTCCGACGAACGACGACGACACCTCGACCGCCTTGGCCGCCCCGCCGAGCTGGTCGAGCTCGCGGGCGACGCTCAAGGTGTAGTCCCAGGCGCGACGGAGGTTGTCCAGGCCGGCGAGACCGAGCACGAGAGCCAGCAGAGGGAGCACGACGAGCGCGCCGCCCAGGGTCCACGCACTCACCGCGCGCCAGGCGCGCCTCCCCGTGCTCGCGTCCGTCGACTGCGGCCGCGGCGCCGCTCCCCAGAGGAGCATCCCCACCCCCCGGTCCCCGACGCTGGCCGCCAGCAGGACCCCGACGAACGGCGCGACGAGCACGAGGGTGGGATACGCGACGCCGGCCAGGCCGAAGGCGAGGCCGGCGCCGAAGCAGTACCGCCGCGGACCGCCGAGCACGGTCACGCCGCCCAGCGCAGCGCCGGCGGCGAGCAGCAGGGCGGCGAGCGTGCCCGGCGCGAGTTGCGGCGTCTCGAACAGGACCACCGCCGGCACCGGCGTCGCAACGAGCAGCGCGAGGGCCGGCGGCAGCGTCCTCCTCGCCAGGACGAGGACGGCGACGCCCGCGAGGATCCCCAGGCAGAGGTGCAGATGCCGGCCGTACAGGACGAGTCCGTCGACCTGCCCGCCGGTCACGAGCGCGAAGAGCCTGACGAACGGATAGGCGAGCAGCCCCGCCGCCTGGCTCAGGTTCTGCTCGTCGACGAACGGCCGGTCGCCGAGTGCCCAGCGCCACGGCACGAGCACGGAGAACGCTTCGTCCACGAGGTCGGCGCCGCGGCGCAGCCGCCAGAGCCCGACCAGGACGGCGCCGACCAGGACTGCGACGGCGAGGAGCATCGGCGCCGTGCCGGCGCCGGCAGGCCGGGTCCCCGCGCCCCCGGCGCGGTCCGCCGGCGCGGTCCTCACGCCCGCGTCTCGAGCCTGAAGACTCATGCGCGGACCAGCCGGCTCAGAACCCCAGCACCAGCGCGAGCACGAAGTACGACGCCACGGACGCGAAGATGAGCGCGTCGAACCGGTCGAGCACGCCGCCGTGGCCGGGGATGCCGCGCCCCGAATCCTTGATCTGCACATCGCGCTTGACGAGGCTCTCGAACAGGTCGCCGAGCGGTCCGGCCACGGCGATCGTGGCGCCGAGCAGGAACGAGCCCCCCGGATGGAGCGGCGAGTACAGGCCGATGAACATGACGAGCAGCACGGTGCTGATGACACCGCCGGCGAAGCCCTCCCAGGTCTTCTTGGGCGAGAGCACCGGCGCCATGGGCGTGCTGCCGAAGAACTTGCCGGTGAAGTAGGCCATGGTGTCCCCGGCCCAGGTGCCGAAGATCACCGTGAGCAGGATCAGCCCGCTCTCGTCCATGGGGCGGATCAGCAGGACGGCACTGAAGCCGAGCCCGACGTACAGCAGGCCGAGCACGGTCACCGCCATGCGAACGCTGACGCCCGGCTTGGGACCCGCCGCGAGACCGAGCAGGGCCGTGAAGAGCACGCCGGCCGCCACCGCCCCCACCAGAGCGGTCGGACTGAAGAACCACGCCATGGCGAGCATGAGCGCGACGCCGAGGAACCCCGCCAGGGACAACGGCCTGTACATCCGGGTGAGCCGGTAGAACTCGTTCAGGGCGAGCAGCGCCAGGGCGGCCATGACGAAGAAGAAGACGAGCCCGCCGTGCGCCACCAGCACGATGGCGACCACGCCGAGGACGAGCCCCGTGATGATGCGCGTCGTCACGAAGGGGCTCCAGGGTCGGGGCCGGACGCCGGTCCCGGCGCACGGCGGCCGCCGAAGCGGCGCTGGCGGCGGGCGTAGTCGGCCAGCGCCGCATCCAGGTCCTCAGGCCCGAAGTCGGGCCAGTAGCGGTCGCTGAAGTAGAGCTCCGAGTAGGCGCACTGCCAGAGCAGGAAGTTGCTGATGCGGAGCTCCCCGGAGGTGCGGATGAGGAGCTCCGGATCGTGCATCTCGGGCGCGTACAGATGGCGCCGGAGGTCGTCCTCCGTGAACTCCGGCTCCCCGTCCGGCACCGCCACGTCGCCCTCGAACGCCGAGGCGCAGTACTCGGCCGCCAGACCCTGCGCCGCGTCGAGCACCTCACGCCTGCCACCGTAGCCGAACGCGATGTAGAGCGTCATCCTGGTGTTGCCGGCCGTCAGTGCCTCCGCCTGCTCGATGCGGCGCACCAGCTCGTCCGGTGCCCCCTCGCGCCGCCCGACGAAGCGCACGCGCGCGCCGCGCTCGTGCATGTCGGGCACCTGCGAATCTATCATCTCGGCGAAGAGCTGCATGAGCGCCTCGACCTCGTCCTTCGGCCGGTTCCAGTTCTCGGTGCTGAACGAGTAGACGGTGACCTCCTCGATCCCGAGGTCGAGCGCGTGCTCGAGGACGCGGCGCAGCGCCTTGGCGCCTGCCCGGTGACCGGCGGCCACGGGCAGGCCCCTGCCCTGCGCCCAGCGACCGTTGCCGTCCATGATGATGGCGAGGTAGCGACAGGTGGCGCCGCCCGCCGCAGGCTCGGCGGCGCCGGTCGCCTTGCGCAGGCGCCAGCGCGCCAGCCACTGCCGCAGCGAGGCCATGACGTGGGTGTGGTCGGGAGCCGGTCCGGCGGTCCGGCTCAGACCTCGAGGATCTCCGCCTCTTTGAGCTTGAGGAGCTCGTCGATCTGGTGGACGTGGTCGTCCGTGTACTTCTGGAGCTCCTTCTCCGCCCGCACCTCGGCATCCTCGCCGACCTCGCCCTCATGGACGAGCTCCTTGAGGTCCTTCATGCAGTCGCGGCGCACGTTGCGCACCGCGACCCTGCCGTCCTCGGCGAGCCGGTGCACCAGCTTGACGAGATCCCGACGGCGCTCCTCCGTGAGCGTCGGGATCGGCAGGCGGATCACCTGACCGTCGCTGCTCGGGTTGAGACCCAGGTCGCTCTCCATGATGGCCTTCTCGATGCTCTTCATCGCCGTCTTGTCGAACGGCTGCACGGTGAGAAGCCGCGGCTCGGGCGCCGCGATGTTGGCCATCTGCTTGAGCGGCGTGGAGGTGCCGTAGTAGTCGACGTAGATGCGGTCGAGCAACCCCACGCTGGCCCGGCCGCTGCGCACGGTGTTGAACTCGTTCTTGACGGCCTCGACGGCCCTGGACATGCGATGCTTGGCGTCAGCGAGCAGCTCTTTCTCCACCGGTCCTCCCTTTGCCGGGGTCAGCCGCCGGCGGGCGTGCAGACGACGGTGCCCACACGCTCGCCGGACAGCACGCGCACGATGTTGTCGCCGGTCATCCTGAACACGTGGATCGGCATGCGGTTGTCCATGCACAGGCTGAGCGCGGTCGTGTCCATGACCTTGAGACCGCGCTCGATCGCTTCGAGGTGAGTGAGCTCGGGGATGAACTCCGCCGAGGGGTCCTTCTCGGGGTCGGCGCTGAACACGCCGTCGTAGCGACGCTTCGCCATGAGGATGGCCTCGCAGTCGAGCTCGAGCGAGCGCAGGGCCGCCGCCGAATCGGTGCTGAAGTACGGGTTGCCCGTCCCGGCGGCGCAGATGACCACGCGCCCCTTCTCGAGGTGCCGGATGGCGCGCCGGCGGATGTACGGCTCGCAGACGGCGCGGATCTCGATGGCGCTCATGACGCGCGTGTCGACGCCCTCGTCCTCCAGGGCGTCCTGGAGAGCGAGGGCGTTCTGCACGGTGGCCATCATGCCGATGTGATCGCCGGTCGTGCGGTCCATGCCGCCGGCGGCGGCAGCCATCCCTCGGAAGATGTTGCCGCCGCCGACGACGATGGCGATGTCGACGTCGAGAGCGCGGGCGGTCTTCAAGGTCTTGGCGATCGACTTCGTCGTCGCCGGGTCGATCGCCCGCGCCTCGCTGCCCAGCGCCTGGCCGCTGAGCTTGAGAAGGACGCGGTGGAAGGCGGTGGTTCCGGGCTCGCCTTCCATGCGGCTCAGTCCGCTACCGTGGTCTCGCCGAGCTGGAAGCGCACGAAGCGGCGCACCTCGACGTTCTCGCCGATGACGCCGACGAGGTCGGTGCGGACCTGCTCAATCGTGCGGTCCGGGTCCTTGACGAACGCCTGCTCCATGAGGCAGTTCTCGGCGAAGAACTTCTCCAGCTTGCCGTTGATGATTTTCTCGACCACGTTCTCCGGCTTGCCCTTGACCTGGTCGGACTCCGCGTAGATGGCCTTCTCCCGCTCGATGACGTCCTCGGGGACCTCGTCGCGGGTGACCCAGAGCGGCGACGAGGCGGCGACCTGCATGGCGAGGTCGTGCGTGAACTCCTTGAACGGCTCGCTGCGGGAGACGAAGTCGGTCTCCACGCCCACCTCGACCAGCACGCCGATCTTGCCGCCGGCGTGGATGTACGCGTCCACGGCGCCGTCCTTGGTGACCCGGGCGCTCTTCTTCTGCGCCGTCGCAAGCCCCTGCTTGCGCAGCTCGTCCATCGCCTTCTCGAGGTCGCCGCCCGTCGCGGCCAGCGCCTTCTTGCAGTCCATCATCCCGGCCCCGCTCTTCTCGCGGAGCTCCTTTACCAGGGCAGCGGTGATCTCAGCCACAGCACGATCCTTTCGTAGGGTCGGCGTCGTTCGTCGTCATGCGGGTGTACGTCGCCACGCAGGCGTCACTCGGCCGGGGTCTCGGCCTCGGCCTTGGGCTCCTCGGCCTTCTTCTCAGTCTTGGGCTCCTCTGCCTTCTTCTCAGTCTTCGGCCCCTCGGCCTTGGCCTCAGCCTTCTTCTCCGCCTTCGGCGCGTCGGCCTTCTCGGCGGCCGGCTTCTTCGCGGGCTTGTCCTCCGCCTTGGGAGCGTCGGCCTTCTTCTCGGCCTTCTCGGCCGGCTTGGACTCGGCAGTCGCGGCCTCGGGCGCCGCCTTGGCCTCGGCGGCGGGCTTCTGCGCCGGCGCCTTCTTGGCGGCCGGCTTGGCCTCGGCCTTGGCGGCCGGCTTGGCCTCGGCCTTGGCGGCCGGCTTGGCCTCGGCCTTGGCGGCCGGCTTGGCCTCGGCCTTCGGCGCCTTCTCGGCGGCCGGCTTGGCCTTCGCGGCCGGCTTCGCCTCGGCGGCTGGGGCCTCGGCCTCGGCGGCCTTCGCCTCGGCGTCCGCGGCGGCGGCCGCAGCCTGCTCCGCCTTCTCGGCCTCCGCGGCCGCCACGGCCGCGGCCACCGCGGCCTCCTCAGCCGCCTTGCGCTCGGCCTCGGCCTTCATCTCGGCCTCGGTGAGCAACTGGCGGCCCTGCGCCACGGCGTCGGCCATGGTGCGGATGATGAGCGAGCAGCTGCGGATGGCGTCGTCGTTGCCGGGGATGATGTAGTCGATCTCGTCCGGGTCGCAGTTGGTGTCGACGAGGCCGATGATCGGGATCTTGAGCTTCCGGGCCTCCTTGACGACGATCGCCTCCTTGCGGGGGTCGACCACGAACACGGCCGCCGGCAGGCGGTCCATGTTGGCCACGCCGCCGAGGTTCTGCTCGAGCTTGCGCAGGTCGGCGCGGAGCTGCATGGCCTCACGGGTCGGCAGCAGGTCCAGCGAGCCGTTCTCGGAGAGTTCGCGGAGCTCGTGCATGCGCTTGATGCGCTTGCTGAGCGTGCTGTAGTTGGTGAGCAGGCCACCCAGCCAGCGATTGGCGACATACGGCATGCCGACTCGCTCGGCCTGCTCCTTGATCGTCTCCTGGCACTGCTTCTTGGTGCCGACGAAGAGCACGCTGCCGCCGCGCTCGGCGGTCTTCTTGAGGAAGTCGCAGGCCTCGTCGATGAGGACCGTGGTCTTCTGCAGGTCGATGATGTAGATGCCGCCGCGCTCGCCGAAGATGAACTGCTTCATCTTGGGGTTCCAGCGCCGGGTCTGGTGGCCGAAGTGGACGCCGCTCGTGAGCAGGTCCTTCATGCTCACCGTGTGCTGGGGCATCGCAGGCATGGCTGCCTCCTTCTGAAGACGGTTGCGGCGGCGCGGACCCGGCGCGGGAGCGCCGGAGGCGTACGCCGCCTCTCTGTAGCCGGCGGACGGGTCAGTGGAATCGGACGTGGCGGGCGCTCGCAAGCGCCACCCGCCCGACACCGCCACGGACCTGGGGGTCCGCCGGGTCGGCATGGACACAACGGCCGGATATGGTACCAGATGCGGCGGCGCCCGACCAGTCCCGCCACCGTCACCACGCACGACGCCGTCAAGAAGGGGGTATCGTCCTCATCTTAGAGGGACCTGCCCATGACGGTACCGAAGCCGACACCCCGCCCCACAGCGCTCGACAGAGCCGCCGGCCTGAGCTGGCGCTTCTTGCTCATAATGGCGGCGCTGGTGGTGCTCGGGTACCTCTTCGTCCGGCTCCAGCTCATCGTCGTGCCGCTCATCGTCGCCCTCCTGATCGCCGTCGTGGTGACGCCGGGCGCCGCCTGGACCGCCCGGCACGGGCTCGGGCGCACGCTCGGCGTGATCCTCATGTACCTGGCATCCCTCGCCGTCGTCGCCGCCCTCGTCGTCGTCTTCGCACCCCAGTTCCTGGTGCAGTTCTCCTCACTCGGCGACGCGGTCGTCGACAGCCTGGACGACCTGCGCGGCTGGCTGGTCACCGGCTTCGGGCTGTCGCAGCCGACGGTCGACAACGTCTTCGACGAGGCCCAGCAGCAGGTGACGGGCGCCGAGGGCGTCCTGCGGACGGGGATCCTCACCGGGGCGGCGACGGCCGGCAAGGTCGTGGCCGGCGCCGTCGTCGCCCTCATCCTCAGCTTCTTCTTCGTCAAGGACGGCGCCCGCATGTGGGACTGGATCCTGCGGATGCTCCCGCTGGAGCGCCGCGAGGACGTCGACGCCGCGGGGCGCCGCGCCTGGGACGTGCTCGGCCGGTATCTGCTCGGCAGCGCGGTGAACGGCGCCATCGAGGGCTCCCTGATCGGCGTCGCGCTGCTGGTCCTCGGCGCGCCGCTCGTCCTTCCGCTGGCGCTGCTGCAGTTCGCGGCGGCGTTCTTCCCGGTGGTGGGCGCGGTCGCCGCCGGCGCGGTCGCCGTACTGGTCACGCTGGCGGCGACGGACCCCACGCGGGCGCTCATCCTGCTCGTCGTCATCATCCTCGTACAGCAACTCGAGGGCAACGTGCTGGCGCCGCTCATCCTCGGCGGAGCCGTCCGCCTGCACCCGGTCGTGGTGCTGGTGGTGCTCACCGCGGGCGGCATCCTGGGCGGCGTGGTCGGCGCCTTCGTCGCCGTGCCCGCCACCGCCGTCGCCTGGGGCGTGATCAAGGAGCTGACGCAGCGTGAGGTGATCGAGCCGCCCGGGGACCGCGAGCCGCTGACCGACGAGAAGGACGCAGACGCGGACGGCGGCGGAGGAGGATCAGGAGGAGGCGCCGCGGCCTGACCGCGAGGAGCCGGTGCGGGCGGCCGCGACGGCGTCAGCCGATCGCGGCCGGCTCGACCTCGTCGCGCAGCCGGCCCTTGAGCCGCAGGATGGCCTTGGTGTGCAGCTGCGAGACGCGCGATTCGGTGACGCCGAGCACCTCGCCGATCTCGCGCAGCGTCAGGTTCTCGTAGTAGTAGAGCGCGATGACGATCTTCTCGCGCTTGGGCAGCGCGTCGATGGCCGCCGCCAGGCGGGCCTTCATCTCGCTGAGGTCGAGCGCCCGCGAGGGATCCTTGGCCTTGGGATCCTCGAGCGTGTCGATGAGCGAGGCCTGGTCCCCATCCGACCCCGAGATGGACCAGAGCTCGTCGAGCGCCACGATGGTCGTGTTGGAGATCTGCGTGAGCGCCTGCTGGAACTCGGCGACCGTGATGTGCAGCTCGTCGGCGATCTCCTGGTCGGTGGGCGCCCGCTGCAGGCGGTTCTCGAGGATGGCGCACACCTTCTCGATCTCGCGCGCCTTGCTGCGCACCGAGCGCGGCACCCAGTCCAGGGAGCGCAGCTCGTCGATGATCGACCCCTTGATGCGGGAGATGGCGTACGTCTCGAACTTGATCTCACGGTCCGGGTCGAACCGCTCCAGGGCCCCGATCAGGCCCAGGAGGCCGTAGCTGATGAGGTCGGACTCCTCGATATGGGCCGGGAGCCCGTTGCTCATGCGTCCGGCCACGTACTTGACCAGCGGCGAGTACGCCAGGATGAGGCGGTCGCGTGCCGCCTTGTCGCCCTGGAACTTGTAGCGCCCCCAGAGCTCCCTGACCTTGCCCTCGTCCAGCCGTGTCATCCCAGACCCGCCCTCAGGCCCTCGGGTGATGGAGATCGTACGTGCGCCGCAGGTGCGCTCCGCTCACGTGCGTGTAGACCTGCGTGGTGGAGACGGAGGCGTGCCCCAACAGCTCCTGGATGGCACGCAAATCGGCCCCCCTCTCGAGCATGTGCGTCGCGTACGCGTGCCGCAGCATGTGTGGTGACGCGGGGTCGATCCCCGCAAGCCGGCTGTATTTTACTACGAGCCGCCGGACGTCCGAAGTGCGTAGCGGCCGCCCCGTGCGCGAGAGCAGGAGCGCCGCCTCCCGGCGAGGGGCGGCGCTGCTCTCGCGGCCGGCGAGCGCCGCCTGGCGCTCGAGCTCGCCGCGGCCGCGCTCGAGGTAGCGGCGCAGCGCGGCCGCCGCCTCCTCCCCGAGCGGCACGAGGCGCGACTTGCCTCCCTTGCCGCGCACCAGGATCTGCGCCTGGGCCGCCTGGACGTCGCCCAGGCGCAGGGCCACCAGTTCCATGCTGCGCAGCCCGCAGCCGTAGAGCAGCTCCATGACGAGCCGGTCGCGCAGCGCCAGCGGGTCGGTCCCCTCCGTGGCCGCGACCAGCGTGTCCACCTCCGAGACGCTGAGCACCCGCGGCAGCCGGCGCCGCCGCCGCGGTCCCGGCAGGCTCTGCGCCGGATCGGCGGCGAGCACGCCGGCCTCGGTGAGGTGGCGCGTGAATCCGCGGAGCGTCGAGAGCTTGCGGGCCAGAGTGGCCGGCGCGTACCCGCGCCGGCCCAGCTCGGCGGAGTAGGCGCGCACGTCGCGGCGCCCAAGATCGGACACGGTCCGGCCGCGTCCCGCGAGCCACTCCAGCAGCTGCTGCAGGTCGGAGTCGTACGAACGGCGCGTGGCCGGGCTCGCGCCGCGCACCTCGAGATCACGCAGGAACGCGTGGCGCAGGCCGGTCGGATCGGCCTGCGCCACGGCGGCGTCTGCGGTCTCGAGCTGTTCGGCGCGGCGTTCCCGCGGAGCTGTCACGGATACCCCCTGAGGCGACCTAGGTTTCAACGCGGGCCGCGCGCCTTCCTGCCTAGCGTCTGAGCAGGAGGTACCTCCCTCCGTCGAGGCGACGCGTGAGGCCCTCGATCTCGAGGTCGCTCACCGCCGCGGCCGCCTTGGCGACCGGCAGGCCGCAGCGGCTCGCGAGCTCGTCGATGGTGAGCGAGGCGTCGCGCAAGGCGTCGAGCACGTCGCGCACGGCAGCGCCGCCGTGGTCGGGCGCGACGAACTGCGCCCCGTCCTCGCCGGCCGCGCGCACCCCGATGGCCGCGAGGACGTCGGCGGCCCCCTCGCAGACCTTGGCGCCCTGGCGGAGCAGACCGTTGGGCGCCTCGCTGAGCCGGCGGCCGGCCTCGCCCGGCACGCAGAGCACGTCGCGTCCGATGTCGGCGGCGTGCGTGACCGTGATGCGGCCGCCGCTGCGATTGGTCCCTTCCACGAACACGACCCCACGAGCCAACGCGGCCATGATGCGGTTGCGGGCCGGGAAGCGCCATGCCCGCGCCGGCACCCCCCACGCGAACTCGCTCAGGACCAGCCCCGTGCGCGTGATCCGCGTGTACAGGGAGGCGTTGCGGCGCGGGTAGACCACGTCCGCACCGCAGCCCAGGACCGCCACGGTGGACGGACTCGCTCCCACGCCGGCGTCGACGGCAGCCGCCTGGGCCACGGCGTCCACGCCCAGCGCCAGGCCGCTCACGACCACGACGCCGGCCCTCGTGAGGTCGCCGGCGATGCTTCGCGCCATCTCCTCCCCGTAGGGAGACGGCGAACGCGTGCCGACCACGGCCACCAGCGGCGTGTCGACCAGCGCCGAGAGACGCGCGCTCGCCGAAGCCGGGTCCGACCCGCCGCGCCCGAACAGACAGAGCGGCGGGTCGGGCAGGTCCCGCAGCTGGTCCGGGTAGAGCGGCTCGCTCCAGGCTACGACCAGGTCGCCGGGGGGCCGGCGCTCCGCCTGCCGCAGGCAGGCGGCCGGGCCGGCCCGGAGCGCGCCCTCGAAACGGGCGGCGTCGGTGGTCTGCTCCGCCGCTGCGTCGTGGTCACGACCGCCCGCCCCCCGGCGCCCGCGCGCCGGCCGCCGGGCGGCGAACGCGGCGATCTCGGCGGGAGGCCGCGCGAGCACCCCGGCGATCGTGCGGTACTCGCGCACCAGCGCCCCGATCAGACCGGGCCGCCACGAGGCGAGCGTGCCCAGCCACACGCACATCGCCCTCGCCCCGGGCGTCGCCTCAGGCACGCTCGCCTCGGCGGTCACGGTAGTTGAGGCTCTCGCCGATGTGCTCCGCGGTGATCACGTCCGCGCCCTCGAGGTCGGCGATGGTACGGGCGACCTTGACGATCCGGTCCGCGGCCCGCGCGCTCAGGCGCATGCGGTCGTACGCCCGGTCGAGCTTGTCGACGGCGTCGCGGTCGAGCCGGCAGAACCGCCGCAGCTGCCGGGAGCTCATGTGCGCGTTGGCGTACACGCCGGTCCCGGCCAGCCGTTCCACCTGCCGGGCGCGAGCGCGGAGCACCCGTTCGCGGACGACCGCCGAGGAGTCTGACCGCCGCCGCTCGCGGCGGGACCCGCTCCACGTCGAGGCGCAGGTCGATGCGGTCGAGCAGGGGGCCGCTGAGGCGCGAGCGATACTGCTGCACGCGATAGCCGGCGCAGACGCACTCGCGACTCTTGTCGCCCAGGAAGCCGCACGGGCAGGGGTTCATGGCGGCGACGAGCATGA
>JAAZAR010000150.1 GCA_012514235.1 Actinomycetota bacterium | reverse complement strand
CTCGCCGGCGAGGACCGAGGCGACGCGAACGAAGAGGCGATCGGGCAGGGTCGCGGAGACGAGGGCACCGCTGCGACGGGCGCCGCCGGCCTGCCCGGTGCTGCTCCGGCGCCGGGCGACGTGCTCGGCGCCGGGCCAGACAAGAGACTCGTCGATGATGCGTACGAGGAGTTCCGTCGCCGGTTCGAGCGAGAGTCGGGCGAAGACGACACAACTCCCTAACGTCACTCAACCGGTTCTGAACACGGACTTCATATTCGGTTGCGAGGATACGGACAGCCAAGAACGGCTGAGACGGTTGCCCCCCGACCGTCGCAGGGCCCGGCTGCTGTACGGTGCGCCCCCACCGAGCCGGTCGCCCGCCAGCCCGGAGCGCCTTCCTCCTGGCGTCCGGGCGCCGTTGGCCCCTCTGGGCCGCGGCGAGCGCACGGCGCTCGCCGCGGCCCATCCCCTTTCCGGAACGTGTATCGGCCGAGTGCAGTCACCCGCGTGGTCGCCTGCGGGCAGTCGACTGTCAGGCTCCCCCTCGTCCGGGTACGAGAATCCTGACACTCGGAGCGGAGAGCAACTGTGCCGACGGTGAGATCGGACCACGCGAGCATCGACTACCTGGACGACGGGCTGGGCGATCCGGCTCTCCTCCTGCTCCCGGAGTGGTGCGCGACACGTGCCGCCTTCGAGCTTGTACGGCCGCTCCTGAGCACGCGTCGCCGCGTCCTCTCGCTCGATTGGCGGGGCCACGGCGGCTCGGGAGCGCCGCCGCCGGACGGCATCGACGACCTCACGCAGGATGCCGTCGCTGTGGTGGCGGACAGCGGAGCCCAGTCCGTGGTGCCGGTCGCCTTGGCGCAGGCAGGGTGGATGGCGGTGGAGTTGCGGCGGAGGCTGGGCGACCTCGTCCCCGGACTCGTGGTCGTCGACTGGATGGTCAGCCGGGCCTCGCCGCAGCTGTTGATGACTCTGGAGGAGCTGCGGTCCGCCGCCGACCGTGACGAGGCGATCGCCGCTGTCTTGCAGGAGTGGCAGGCCGGCGTACCCAGCAAGCCGCTCGCCTCCTGCCTCGCCGACATGGGAGCCGTCCCGGGCGATCTGTGGGAACGCGCGGCGAGCGAGATCGAGAGTTGCTACGCGCGCTACGGCAGCCCGCTGGCGGCGCTGGCCGGCACGGGGCACGCACCTCCGGTGCTGCATCTGGTGCCGGCGGGCAGCAGCTCCTGCATCGCGGAGCGAGAGCAGGCCTATGCGGCGGAGCATCACTGGTATCACGTGGCGATCCTGGAGGCGCGCTCCCACTTCCCGCTCTTCGAGGCGCCGCGGCAGGCTGCGGAGGAGATTGAACGGTTCGTCGAGCGCGTCGGCGGCCGTCGTCCCGCGCCGCGCAGCACCTGAGGGTCCGGCCGGGAGCCGCAGAGAGCGCCGGGACAGCGTTCCGGTCTCCTTTTCGTGGTAGCGTTGCCCGATCAGATGCCGAAGATCGATTCGGGCAAGGAGCCGGACCGAGGAGGGCGCATGGGCTGTTGTCTTGTCGTGGGGATCCTGGCTGCGTCGCCTCGCCTGATCCTGTTCGGCATGTGGTTGTTCACCGACTACCTCACCCGCGCCGGCATCGCCTTCGTCTGGGGCCTCATCGGCTTCATCTTCGCGCCGTGCACCACCATCGCGTACTCCATCGCCGAGAACTCGTTCGGCGGCCTGCAGGGGTGGGGGACCGTCATCTTCGCGCTGGGCATCATCCTCGACATCTTCATCTACTACAGCGGGCGCCGCGGGCAGCGGGAGCGGCACTCCACCTGAGTCGAGCGGCTCCCCGCCCGGGCGAGGGGAGACGGCCTAGTCGCGCGTCGATTGGACGGCAGGCGTTTCGACGGCGGGCGCCGGCGGCGGAGGGCCGGCTGTGCCGGCCAGCGCCGCCGCCGGCCGCAGCCGCCACACGTCCTTGACGAGGAAGACCCAGTAGGCGGCGAAGAGGCCGGCGATCCCCGTGATCCAGCACACGGTGAACACGCCGAAGCGCTCGGCGAGAGGGCCGGCGACCGCGAGGCCCACCGGCCACAGGGCGAGCGAGGCCATCCAGTCCCACGCCGTCACCCTGCCGAGCGATCCCCGCGGGATCTGGGTCTGCAGCGTCGCGTTCCAGACGGCGACCATGATCCCGACGCTCACGCCGCGCAGGACGTACACCGCACCCAGTATCCAGGGATCGCGGAACACCGCCAGTGCAAGCGGCGCCGCCACGGCAGTGCTCCCGGTGAGCGCTACGGTGATCATCGGTCGTTGCGGCCGGTACCGCAGAGCTATCAACATGCCGACGATCATCCCGCCGCTGAACACCGCCTGGAGCCAGCCCCAGGCGGCGGCGCCGTACCCTTCCTCGAGCAGACCCAAAGGACCGAGCACCTGGAAGGGCGCGATGACGATGAAGAGCACGAGGCACGCGCGCAACAGCATCACCCACAGCCAGGTGCGCGACCTGACCTCGTGCCATCCCTTGCGCAGCTCCGTGACGAATCCACGTGCCTTCTCGCTCTTGACCACGGCGGGGACGCGCACAGTTGCGAGGAAGGCGGCGCTGACGAGGAACGTCGCGCCGTCCACGGCGATCGAGCCGCCGACGCCGATCACGGCCACGAGGACGCCGGCCACGGCGGGCCCCACCATCCAGCCGAAGTTGTCGCTCATGCCCATGAGGGCGTTGGCCTGCTGGAGCCGTGGGGCAGGGACGATCTGCGGCAGGATGGCGCCCGCCGCCGGCCGGAAGAACGCCTCGGCGGCGCCGTGCAGGGCGGCGAGAAGAGCGAGCTGCCAGATCTGGGCGGCGCCCGTGAGCAGCAGCACGGCGGCGGTGAGCTGGACAGTCGCGCGCACGAGGTCGCTGCTCACCATGATCGCCGCCCTGGGCAGCCTGTCCGCCCACACGCCGCCGACGAGGGCGAGCGCCACGAGCGGGATGCTCTGGGAGGCGAGGACGAGTCCGAGGTCGGTCCCCGAGCCAGTCAGCCCGAGGACCGCGAACGTCAGCGCGACCGGCGTGATGCCATCCCCGAACACGGACACGCTCTGCGCGAGGAACACGTTGCGGAAGTCGTGGGACCGGAGCAGGCCTGCGCCTTCGCGCAGGCTCGAGGGCATGAGGCGGCCGTGGGACATGAGCTCAGTGTACCGGGGACCGCGGCTTATGCGCCGACCGCCCGGGTAAGATCCGCTCAGCCAGCAGGGAGGGGTGTGATGCCGATCTTCGAGTGGCGGAGCGTCGTGCCGGCTGCCGCCGACGAGGTCTACGCGTACCACGCGCGCCCCGGCGCGTTCCGGCGGCTGGCTCCACCCTGGCAGCGAGTCGACGTCATCGAGGACTGGGGCGACGTGACCGGCGGCAGGGTCGTCTTCGACGTGTGGTTCGGTCCGGTCAAGCGGCGCTGGACGGCCGACACGGGCGGCGCCGTGCCCGGCCGTCAGTTCGTCGACAGGCAGGTGCACGGGCCGCTTGCCTCCTGGGAGCACGTGCACCGGTTCGTCCCGGTCGACGACCAGAGCAGCGAGCTGATCGACCACGTGGAGTACAGCCTGCCGGCCGGCGGGCTCACCGACCTCGTCGGTGAGGGGCCGGCCGGAGCGGTCCTCTCGCGGCTGTTCCGCTTCCGTCACGAGCGCGCGCGGCTGGACCTCCGCCGTCATGCCGGGTGGGCGCAGCGGCCACGCCTCCGGGTCGCCATCGCGGGCGCGAGCGGACTGATCGGATCGCACCTGGCCGACTACCTCACCACCGCCGGACACGAGGTGGTGAGGCTGGTGCGGAACAGGGAGGCCGGCCCCGGCGAGGTCCCGTGGGACCCTTCGACCGGGGCCCTCGACCACGGTGCTCTCGAAGGCGTCGATGCCGTCGTGAACCTTGCCGGCGCGTCCCTCTTCAGCCTGTGGACGCGCTCGAGGAAGAAGACCATGGTGGACAGCCGCATCCTCTCCACGAAGACGCTCGCCGACGCCATCCGGCGCATGGGCCGACCGCCTGCGGTCTTCGTCAGCGTCTCCGCGGTAGGCGCCTACGGCAGCCGCGGAGACGAAGTGCTCACCGAGGCGGACTCGCTCGGCGGCGGGTTCCTCGCCGACGTGTGTCGCGCATGGGAGGCGGCGGCCGCTCCCGTCCAACAAGCCGGGGTCCGCCTTGTGATACCCCGGCAGGGTATCGTGGCCACGGCCGCCGGAGGCGCCTTCGGCATCATGGTCCCCGTGTTCAGGACAGGGCTGGGAGGGCGCCTCGGTGACGGCGAGCAGTACTGGTCCTGGGTGGCGATGGACGACCTGCTTGCGGCCTTCGAGTGGGCGCTGCACGACGAAGGCGTGGAGGGACCGGTCAACTTCACGTCGCCGGTCCCCCTCAGCAACCGCGAGGTGACTCAGACCCTCGGCCGGGTCCTGCGCCGCCCGGCGAAGCTGGCGGCGCCGGCGCCGCTGCTCCGCACGGCGCTGCGCGGCATGGGCGAGGAGATGCTGCTGGCGAGCCAGCGCGCCGTGCCGAAACGCTTGGAGGAGCGAGGCTTCCGGTTCGCCTTTCCGCGTCTCGAGGACGCGCTGCGCTACGAGCTGGGCCGCGCCTGACCGGGTCCCTTCGACGAGCGCCGGTCCGACGCGGCTCCGGTCCCACGCCCTCAGTAGGCGATCGCCACGGCGTGGCCGATGTCACCCTTCAGCGTGAGCTGGTCGAGCATGTGCTCGGCCACATCGGCCCTGGAGATGCGACGCCCGCCGGGGAGCGAATACCCGGGCTCTGAGCGATAGACACCACGTGCCGGGCCGTCGGTGAGGGCTCCCGAGACCCGCACGATAGTCCAGTCCAGCTCGCTCTGTCTCACGCTGGTCTCCATGCGCCGCAGGTCGTCGTAGGCCGGTCCGAGCAGCACCGGCTTGATCACGCGGTCGAAGATCCACGGCAGGTTGGGATCGCGCCCGGGTCGCGTGCCGCTGGCCGAGAGCACGATGAGCCGGCGGGCGCCGTAGCGCTGCATGGAACGGATCACGTTGAGCGTGCCGAGCGCGTTGACGGCGGGAGCATTGCGGCGGTGCGAAGCGCTCAGCGCGACAAGGACGGCCTCACGGCCGTGGACCGCGTCACTCACTGCACCGCCGTCCAGCACATCGCCCGTCACGACCTGTACTCGGGATGCCAGGTCGCCAAGCTTGAGGGGGTCGCGGACGAGCGCGGTCACGTCGTGACCGCGCTCGAGCGCCCCTTGCGTCAGCAACCGACCCGTGCGGCCGGTCGCTCCGACGATGAGCACGTCCATGAGGGCATGGTACCCTTGGCGCGCCCGACACGTCTCACGCGGCTTCGGCGGCCCCCGTGTCGGGCGCCGGCACCATGACCACCGGGAGCGTCGTCCTGTGGACGAGTGCGTGGCAGACGGATCCCGTGAGTGCACCGGCCAGCGTGGAGTCGCGACTGTCGCCGACCACCAGGAGGTCCGCACCACGCTGCTCCGCCAGGCGGACAAGCCCCTCGACGACAGGTCGATCGGCGATGAGTGCCTCGGCGGGCACGCCGCGGTTCCCGGCCACGAGCAGCGCTCCCTTGGTCATGAGCTGGGCGGCGATGTGCCGTTCGGAACGGGTGCGGGCGTCCGAGGGACCGTCCATGAGGTGGACGATGACCACCTGTCCACGTGCGCGTGCCGCCAGGCCCAGCGCAACGTCGAGCGCCGCCCTCGAGTGGACCTTGCCGTCGTATCCCACCAGCACCGTGAACGCCACGTCGTTCCTCCCCGTCGTCTCCCGTCGTCAGCCCGGACCCTACCCGCGTTCGCGGACTGGAGGCACAGTGCCGATGACGCGCCGAAGCGCCGTGACAGGCCGCTGTGCGTCGGTGTCCTCAGGGGGTAGCATCCGGGAATGGCCATCGACCTCGCCGGCAGGAGAGTGCTCGTCACGGGGGCGAGCCTCGGCATCGGGCGGGAGACCGCACTGGCGTTCGCCGCCGCCCACTGCCGGGTCGTTCTCACCTACCGCGAGCATCGCACGGAGGCGGAGGAGGCAGCGCGTCGCTGCCTCGGCCTGGGCGCAGCCCAGGCCGAGGCTGTCCAGCTGGACCAGTCCGACGAGCGCAGCGTCGTCGCGCTGGCGGACTTCGTCCGCGACAGGTTCGGGGGACTCGACGTGCTCGTCAACAACGCCGGCGTGATCAGCTGGCAGCCCTTCCGCGAGCAGACGCCGACCGACCTCGACGAGCAGGTCGGCGTCAACCTCCTCGGTGTCATGAAGGTGACGTGGCACCTGCTGCCGCTGCTGACGGACGCGGTGGTCGTCGTCGGCAGCACCGCGTCTCTGCACAGCTCGCACACGCCGCCGCCCTACGTGGCGACGAAGTGGGGAGTGCGCGGCTTCGTCAAGGCCCTGGCGGTGGAGTACCCCGGTCTGCGGATCGTGGCCGTGCATCCGACCGTGACGGCCACGCGGATGAACGACATGCGGGGCATGGCGCCCGAGCGCGTCGCCCGGGTTATCGTGAGGGTGGCCGCCGGAGAGATCGACGTGGAGTCCGGCGGCGACGTCGACCTGCGGGACCACGGGGACGCGTCGGCCGACTGAGGGAAGGTGCCGTCTTGCCGCGTCTGCCGGTTCCGGGGACGGCACCGACGTGGCCGTCGGCGCCGCCTGCGGACGCGAGCACGAACGGGGGCCGAGGTGGCGTTGCACGAATGGGCCGGGGCGGCGTGGAGCCGCCCCGGCCTCGTTGGCGCGGCGGGCCGGCCCGGTGATGCCGGGCCGGCCCGCCGCCGTCCGCCTGAGGCCTACTCGTACTGGATGGCCTCAAGGATCCGCGTGTTGGCGGCGCGGCGCGCCGGGAGCACCGCCGCGACCACTCCGACCACCACGGCGAGCACCAGGAACACCACCAACTGCAGCCACGGCAGGCTGAACATGAGATCGTCGCCGCCGAGCTGGGTGACGATCACGTACCCCATGGCGATGCCGACCAGCGTACCGAGCACGCCGCCGATCACCGCGGTGATCACGCTCTCGTAGCGGATCATCTGGCCGAGCTGCCGTCGCGTGGCGCCGATGGCGCGCAGCATGCCGATCTCGCGGGTCCGCTCGTGCACGCTCAGCACGAGCGTGTTGACGATGCCGAAGATCGAGATCACCACGCTCATCGCCAGCAGTCCGTAGAACATCATGAGGATCTGGTCGACCTGCTGGTTGATGGCGTCGAGGTACTCGGTCTTGGTCTGCACCTTCTGCGTCGGGAACTGCGCGAGAGCCCTCTGGACCGCCGCCTGGGTCCCTTCGCTGCCGTCGGTGCGCACCAGCATCATGCCGGCCGCCGTCGGGACGTCGAGTTTCTTGAGGGTGTCCAGGCTGACCATCATGCCGGAGTAGGCCATCTGGTCGCGGTAGAAGCCGAGAACCGTGAGCTTGGCCTTCCGGCCGCTCTGGCTGGTGACGGCGATCGTGTCGCCGGCCTTGACCTTGGCGGCGATGGACGAACCGTCCTCGAGGATGACGCTGTCGGCATCGAGCTTGGCGAACAGGTCGTCGCTGCCGCCACGTCTCCAGTCGTGACCCCAGACCTTGGCCCACACGGTGGGATCCACGGCGTTGGCGGTGAGGATGCCGCCGCCCTTGACCTTGACGGCTGCGAACGCGACGCCTGCGGCGGACTCGACGCCGGGCACTTTCTCAAGACTACGCACCGTCGCCTGGGGCACGGTGAGGAACGCACTCTGGTCTTGCGCGACGAGGTCGGCGCGCGTGGACTTGCTGATCGCGTCGCTGAACGAGCCCTTCATGGCCTGCGCGAACACGGCGACGAAGACGACCATTGCCAGGCCGATCATGAGCGCGGCGGCGGTAGCGGCCGTGCGGCTCGGGTTGCGGCCGGCATTGTCGCGAGCCAGCCGGCCGCTGATGGGTGCCATCTTCTCCATCGGCCAGCCGATCACTCGGCTCGCCGGCCGGACGATGAACTTGGCCAGCATAGCTATGGCGACGAAGAGCATCAGGGCGCCGAGGCCCATGAAGAGGAGACGACCGTTCGTCCCGCCGTCGCTGAAGATGCCGAAGGCGAGCGAGCCGGCGCCGAGAGCGGTGACGGCCAGGGCGGTGATGGTGCCGAAGCGGGCGAAGCGGGTCGGCGGCAGGGTCGCGCCCTCCTGGAGAGCCGCGACCGGCGGTACCCGCGTGGCCCGCAGGGCAGGCGTAAGCGCAGAGAGCAGTGTGACGCCGACGCCGACGATCACAGCGATGACGACTGTGCGCGGCTCCAGTGCGATGCCCGCCGTGGGGATGTCGGCGCCGAGTGCCTTGAAGAGCAGGTTGATGCCCTTGGCGACGCCGAGACCGGCGCCGATGCCGATGGCCGAGGCCAGCACGCCGAGCGTGAGCGCCTCGACGACCACCGACGTGAGCACCTGGCGGCGGCTGGCGCCGAGGGCGCGCAGCATCGCGAACTCACGCCGCCGCTGGGCGACGGTGATGCTGAACGCGTTGAAGATGATGAACGCGCCGACGAAGACGGAGACGCCGGCGAACGCCAGGAGCACCGGCGTGAGGAACGAGCCGATCGCGTCGGCCGTCTCAGCCGTCGCGTCGGCGGCGGCCTGCTCGCCGGTCTTGACGCTGAGGCCGGTCGGCAGGGCCGCCTTGACATCCGCGGCGAGCTCCTTGGGCGTCACGCCCGGGTCGGCGGAGATGGAGATGCCGCTGATCCTGCCGGGCTCTCCGCCCCAGCGCTGCACGTCCTGCAGGCGACCGGCGATGACGACGGTGCCTCCGAGCGAGCCGGATTCGCCCCACTCGAAGACGCCGGCGACCTTGACCTCTTCGAGGCCGGCGGGGCCGGCGATGGTGAAGGTGTCGCCGGGCTTGAGGCCCGTCTTGTCGGCGAAGCTCTTGATGATCGCGACCTGGTTGCGCCCCTGGATCTCGTCGCCTGCGACGAGGACCGACTGGTTGAAGGGCTTGCCGGTATCGGTCGTCAGGAGCGTCGGGGCGCCGCCGGTCTCGACGGGCTTGCCGTCGACGATCGCGGCGCCGGCGGTCTCGTACACGCCGGCGGCCTTGTCGACGCCTGGGACTGCGAGCGCCTTGGCGACGAGGTCGTCACTCAGCGTCTGAGGCGCGTCGCCCTCCATGCTGCTGAACGAGCTCTTGGGCTCGACCTGCACCGCCGTTCCCTTGTACGAGGTCTCGAAGATGTTGGCGAACCCGTTGTCGATCTGGTCGGTGAGGACGTAGGTGCCGGTGATCATGGCGACGCCGAGCAGGATCGCCAGCACCGTGAGGGTCGTCCGGAGTGGCCGGCTGGCCAGACTGCGGAAGGCGAGACGGGTCATCGCGCGACCTCCAGGTTCTTGATGGTGTCGTAGATGTGGTCACGGGTCATGCGGTCCTCGTCCAGCTCGACGCGACCGTCCTTGAGGAACACCACGCGGTCGGCGATGCTGGCCGCGCCGGCGTCGTGGGTGACCATGATGATGGTCTGCCCGAACTCGTCCACACTGCGGCGCAGAAGGTCCAGGACCTCGCCGCCGGTGCGTGAGTCGAGGTTGCCGGTCGGCTCGTCGGCGAACAGCACGGCCGGTCGGGTGATGAGGGCGCGGGCGACGGCCACACGCTGCTGCTGGCCGCCGGAGAGTTCGGCCGGCCGGTGTGTCAGGCGATTCTGCAGACCCACCGCCTCGATCACCGAGCGCCGCCAGGCCTCGTCCGCCTTGCGGCGCGCGAGCGAGAGCGGCAGCACGATGTTCTCGTCCGCAGTGAGCGTGGCGAGCAGGTTGAAGCTCTGGAAGATGAAGCCGATCTTGTCGCGGCGGAGCTGCGTGAGCCGCTTCTCCTTGAGGTGCGTGATCTCGGTGCCGTCGATCCAGACGTTGCCGGCGGTCGGCTGGTCGAGACCGGCGAGGATGTGCATGAGGGTGCTCTTGCCGGATCCGGACGGACCCATGATGGCGGTGAGCCGTCCCTCGGTGATGTCGATGTCCACGCCGGCGAGGGCGGGCACGGCTGCGTCTCCCTTGCCGTAGGTGCGGGTGATGCCCCTGGCCTGGACGACGGGGTTGCCGTTCGGTGTGAAGTCCGCCTCGGGGGTGAACTGACGCTCGAGGCGGTCGAGCGTCTCGCTCGCTGAGGTGTGGTCGCGCTCCTGGACTGCGGTGCTCTTCATGGTCTCTCCTCCTGAGGACTCGCTGGCTGAAGAGAGGCTACGGCCGAGATCGCGTCGGCGAATCGCCCGGCGGTGGTGAGTGGAGGGGCGCGGCGGAGGGATATTGGACGGCTGCTGCGCGCCACCCGGGAGGGACGCTGCGGCTACTCCTGCGGGCGCGTCGGTCACCCCGCTGGGGTAGAGGCTCGTCGCATGTGCCGCGCGGGCGCCGGGGGCGGAGGCTGGACGACACGGGACGGTCTACCCCGAGCGAGGTAGGCTGCGAGCGGCGGGGCCGGCCGACACGAGACCCGCATCCTCACGGTTCCAGCGGGCGAGCGCCTGCTCCCCACCGCCAGGCCCACCGAGCGGTGACGATGCCGGCGCCGTGCGAAGCGGCTATGCTCTGCATGATGACGAGTAGGTCGGCAGAGCAGCCCAGCGATGAGCGTGCGCCGTTCATCGGCAAGCCCGAGGGGCGGAAGCATCGAGGCCGCGGCAAGCGCGTGAGCGAGATCCAGCCGCCGCCGCGCATCCGTGCCGGCCATCGGGTGTTCTTTCACGAGCACGGCGAGCCACTGTTCGGACCCGGTACCTTCGACCTGCTGGTGCTGGTCGACGAGACCGGCTCGCTGCACCAGGCCGCCAAGCTCATGGGCATGTCGTACAACAAGGCGTGCCGCGCGATGCGGCAGGCCGAGGAGCACCTCGGCCTCAAGCTCCTCGCGCGCCGCACGGGCGGTCTCGACGGCGGCGGCTCCGTGCTCACAGAGGACGGCCACCAGCTCATGGAGCGCTTTCGCCTGTTCCTGGACGAGGCCGACACCGACCTCGCCCGTCTCTACCAGAAGTACTTCGGCGACGCGTCGTTCGCGCAGCCGGCGGACCCTCCAGCCGCCGAGCGGGACGAGGCTCCTCGCGAGGGGGGGTGAGCCGTGGCGCAACGCATCACAACGCGTACCATCCCAGGCCGCACCTGAGTGGCGCGTGTCGCCACGGCCGCTGCTCCGGCGCGGTCGTGGCAGAGGCCCGGTCCGGGCCTCTCGTCATAGGCGCCGCCTGGTCCCTGTAGCGCAGTTCCCCGTTCTCTGATGGGAACGGTACTCCGTCGGTCCTTTGCGGCGCCCTCACCGCGGCTCGCCTTGCGCGCCGCAACGCGAAAGGACCACCATGAGCGACGCTCCCGTCGACTACCGTCCGATGTGGACGGATCTCGGCCTCGACCTCGAGGCCCACGACCTTCTGCTCACCGCGATCCCGCAGCTCTACGCCGACGCGTACCTGAGCCAGCAGGACAGGCCCGAGGGCATGGCCTACTTCGACTTCGTGATGAGCGAGATCCACGGACTGCGCATCAAGGAGCTGGTGGATCACAAGGCTGCCGGCGGCACGGTGATCGGCACCTTCTGCGTGTACGTGCCCGAGGAGATCATCCGCGCCCTGGGCGGCGTCTCGGTGGGCCTCTGCGCCGGCGCTGAGTGGGCCTACGACCAGGTGGAGCAGCTCCTGCCGAGGAACACCTGTGCCCTCATCAAGTCGGCGATGGGGTTCAAGCTGGGCAAGGTCTGCCCGTACGTCGAATCGGCCGACCTCGTGATCGGCGAGACCACCTGCGACGGCAAGAAGAAGGCCTGGGAACTGCTCGGTGAGTACGCGCCCGTGTACGTCATGGAGCTGCCGCAGATGAAGCGCCCGCAGGACCTCGCGTTCTGGCGTGAAGAGCTGGACCGGCTGGTCGAGAAGCTCGAGGAAGTCACCGGCAACACGCTGACCTTCGAGGCACTGCAGAAGGCGACCAAGGAAGTGAACGACAAGCGCCGCGCGCTGCAGCGTCTCAACGCGGCCCGCGCGGCGTCACCGGCGCCGATCAGCGGCAAGGACGCCCTGCTCGCCGTGCAGGTGGCGTTCTACGACGATGTGCCGCGGTTCACCGAGATGGTGAACAAGATCGCCGACGAGCTCGAGCAGCGCGTCGCCTCGGGCAAGGGCGTGGCGACGGCCGATGCGCCGCGAGTGCTCATCACCGGCACGCCGATGAGCGTCCCCAACTGGAAGGTCCACGACATCGTGGAGAAGGCAGGCGGCGTCGTGGTCGCCGAGGAGATGTGCACCGGCTCCCGGTACTACGACAAGCTGGTGTCCGAGGACGCCACGACGCTCGAGGGCGCGATGGACGCGCTCGCCGTCAAGTACCTCGACGTCAACTGCGCCTGCTTCACGCCCAACCAGGGTCGGATCGACGACGTGCTGCGCATGGCGAAGGAGTACAAGGCCGACGGCGTGTTGCACTATGCGCTCCAGTTCTGCGCCACCTATCAGATCGAGGCGACCACGGTGGAGCGGTCCGCGCAGGAGGCCGGGCTGCCGGTCCTGCGCGTCGACACCGACTACTCGATGGAGGACGTCGGGCAGCTCAGCACGCGCGTCGAGGCGTTCCTCGAGATGCTCAAGGCCTGATGCGCGTTCTGGGACTCGACGTCGGCTCGCGCACGGTGGACGCCGTGTGGCTCGAGGACGGCGCCGCTGCGGAGAGCGCCGTCCTCGACGCGGGCTTTGCGCCGCAGGAGGTGGCCGCCGAGCTCGTCGCCCGGCGGCCCGTCGACCGTGTCGTTGCGACCGGCTACGGCCGGCACGCCGCCGCCGAGCGCTTCGGTGCCGACGTCATCACCGAGATCGGCGCCTACGCGCTCGGCGCCTCCCGGCTCTTTCCCGAGGCCCGGTCGATCCTCGACATCGGCGGGCAGGACACGAAGGTGATCCTGTTCGCTGCCGGCGGCAAGGTCGCGGACTTCGAGATGAACGACAAGTGCGCCGCCGGCACCGGGCGGTTCCTCGAGGTCATGGCCCGGGCGTTCGGGGTCGACGTCGGGGAGATGGCGGAAGAAGCGATCGCCGCCGATGGTTCGGTGGCGGTCAGCTCCATGTGCACGGTGTTCGCGGAGAGCGAGGTCATCGGCCTGCTCCACCGTGGGGAGCCGCGGGCGAGGATCGCCCGCGGCCTGCACGAGGCCGTCGTTCGGCGCACGCTCTCGTCGCTGCACCGCGTCCGCGCCAGGCCGCCGCTGGTCTTCGCCGGCGGCGGAGCTCGCAACGCGGCGCTCGTCGAGCTCGTCGCGGCGGGCATCGGCGGCCACGTGCTCGTCGCGCCGGATCCCCAGACGGTGGGGGCGCTCGGTGCGGCGTTGTACGGCGCGGCATTACGCGGCGCCGCACCGCTTCATCAGCAAGCACCGGAGAAGGAGGACATATGATCGCGGTGCTGATCAACGCATCCCCGTACGGCAGCGAGTTGCCCTACAACGCTCTGCGCGTGGCCGCGGCACTGGAGCTCGGAGACCAGAAAGTCGAGGTGCTCCTGATGGGCGACGGCGTGAACGCCGCCCGGCGGGGCCAGGATCCCCGGGCGGCGCACGCCCCGCTCGAGCCGTTGCTGACCGAGCTCGTCGGCAAGGGCGTCGGCGTCACGCTCTGCGGCACCTGCTGCCAGACACGTGGACTGCAGGAGGCCGACCTCATCGAAGGTGTGGCGGTAGGGACCATCCACGACTTCGCGCGCGTCATCGGCGGCAGCGACAAGGTCGTCAGCTTCTGAGCACTTCGAGCGCCCGTCCGCCGGTCACGGCGGGCGGGCGCTCTGCTAGGACTACCGGTCCATGTCTCCTGCGGCCTCGGGCTGGTAGAGGATCTTCTCGATGCGGAAGCGGCGGAGCCCGGCCGGGACCGGCCACTCGACGACGTCGCCCTTCTTGAACCCAAGGATGGCGGTTCCGACGGGGGCCAGCACGGAGATTGCGCCGGCATCGATGTCCGCGTCGGCCGGGAAGACGAGAGAGATGGTCTTCTCCTGGTCGCGCTCGATCTCGTGGAGGACGACCGTGGAGTTCATGGTGACGACGTCTGGCGGGATGTCCTCCGGGGCAACGATGGTGGACCGGTCGAGCTCGGCGAGCAGTGCGGTGAGGTCGCTCCTGCCGCTGAGGTCGTCGAGGGCGTCAATCAGTTGCCGCAGACGATCCGCGTCGTTCTGGGTGATGACGATCTGCCTGTCGTCCATGCTTCCTCCAACTGCCGCGCGCGGCGGCCCGCTACTTCGCGGCTGCTCCGCGCGCCTCCATGCCTGCCAGCTCCTTCTCCATCTTGACGGCGCACACCTTGAATTCCGCCGTCATGGTCACCGGGTCGCCCTCGGCGTTGGTGAGCTCGTTGACCGGCGACTCCGCGTAGTGGAACGTCATGAAGACGGTCCCCGGCGGCACCTTGTCGGTGACCGTCACTCGCGTGGTGATGGACCCGCGGCGCGAGGTCACCCGCACCACGTCGTCCTCGCCGACGCCCAGGCGCGCGGCGTCCTCCGGGTTCAGCTCGGCCAGCTCGTGCGGCCGCAGCCACTCCAGGTTCCGCGAGATGCGCGTGGAGATGTTGTAGTGGTAGAGCATGCGGCCGGTCGTGAGGAGCATCGGATACTCCTCGTCGGTCAGCTCGGCCGGCGCCTGGAACGGGATGCCCTGCAGCAGACCCCGGCCACGCGTGAACTGCCCCTTGTGGAGATACGGCGATCCAGGGTGGTCCTCGGTGGGACACGGCCACTGCAGCCCCTGCGTGCCCAGGCGGTCGTAGGTCATGCCTGCGTACTGAGGAACGGCCTTGCGGATCTCCTCGAAGATGTCCTCGGGCGAGTCGTAGTGCCACGGGATGCCCATGCGCTTGCCGAGGTCCTGGAGGATCTCCCAGTCCGGGCGCGTGTCGCCCGGAGGTTCGATGGCCTTGCGCACGCGCTGCACGCGACGCTCCGTGTTGGTGAAGGTGCCGTCCTTCTCCGCGTACAGCGCCGCCGGCAGGAACACGTCGGCGTACTTGGCCGTCTCGGTCATGAAGATGTTCTGCACGGCGAGGAACTCGAGGCTCTCGAGCGCCTTGCGCACATGGTTGGCGTCGGCGTCGCTGAGGGCGGGATCCTCACCCATGATGAACATGGCTTTGAGCGTGCCGTCGACCGCGAGGTCGAGCATCTCGGGGATGCGCAGGCCCATGT
>JAAZAR010000079.1 GCA_012514235.1 Actinomycetota bacterium | reverse complement strand
TACTTCGACTTCTTCGTCGTGAACCTCAACGACGTGCTCGGCGCGTTCGGCATGGACGCGCCGCTGCCGCTGCTGCGCATCGCCCTGCCGGTCGGCATCTCGTTCCTCGTCTTCCGCATGCTGACCTACGTGATCGACATCTACCGCGGCCAGCTCGCGCCGGCGCCGGCGCTCGACTTCGCGGTGTACACGGCGTTCTTCCCGTACCTGCTTGCGGGCCCCATCGCCAGAGCCCGCGAGTTCCTGCCTCAGCTCACGTCGCCGAGGAACCCCCACACGGTGGACTCCTCGCGGGCGTTCGTGTTCATCCTCGGCGGGCTGGTCAAGAAGATGCTGATCGCAGACTATCTCTCCACGCACATCGTGAACGGCCTGTTCGCCTCGCCGCAGACCTACTCGTCGTGGGAGACCCTGTGGGGCATCATCGCCTACGCGGTGCAGATCTACTGCGACTTCAGCGCCTACGCGGACATCGCTATCGGCACCTCTCTGCTGCTCGGGTTCGAGCTGCCGGCCAACTTCGACGCACCGTACACGGCGCGCACGCTCCAGGACTTCTGGCGCCGCTGGCACATCACGCTCTCGAGTTGGCTGCGCGACTACCTGTACATACCGCTGGGCGGCAACCGCAAGGGCCGGGGGCGCACCTACGCCAACCTGGTGCTCACGTTCCTCCTCGGCGGTCTGTGGCACGGTGCCGGGTGGACGTTCGTCTTCTGGGGCCTTCTGCACGGCGTCGGCCTGGCGGTCGAACGGGCGCGGATGGACGTGCGTCGCTCAGCGGGAGTGTCGGAGCCGGGAGTCACGCCGGGGTCGCGGGCACTGCAGCGGCTGTGGGTGTTCGCGTTCGTCTGCGTGGCGTGGGTCTTCTTCCGCGCCGAGTCCATGGGCAACGCGTTCGCCGTGCTCTGGCGGCTGGTGGCCGGACTGGGATCACTCGGGTCGCTGGTGACGATCTGGGTCGTGGCGCTCTGCGTGCTCGGCATCGCCGTGCAGTACGTGCCGCGGCGGGCGATCGAGGGGCTCGAGGCGGGCTTCAGCCGCATCGGCTGGGTGGGCCAGGGGCTGGCGCTGGCCGTAGCCCTGTTTCTGATCGACGTGCTGGGGCCGGCCGGCGCGGCGGAGTTCCTGTACTTCAAGTTCTGACGGCGGAAGCGGCGGGATGACCAGAGGCGACAGACCGTATGAGGGCGAGTATCCGGGGCAGATGGGCATGCCGTTCGACGACGAGCCCGGCCGGTCAAGCCGCGAGCCCGGCCGGCCGCACAGGGACGCCGGCCGGCCGCAGCGCCCCGAGCCGGACCCGGACGACGACCTCTTCGTCTGGGACCTGCGGCCGCGGCGCGAGCAGCCCCGGCGGCCGGCCGATCGAGAGGCCGGCGACTGGCCCGTACCCGAGTCCGGTGCCGGTGCGACCGGCTCCGGGTCCTGCGGGGAGCGCGACGCGTGCCGCACGCGCGAGGCGCTCGACCTGCGACAGGCGCGCGAGGCCCTCGAGCGGTTCGGGGAGCCGCCGCGCGGCGCGGGAGGGCGGCCATCGCACGACTCCCGGGGCCACAGGACGGCCGGGTACGCGGCAGGCGGCGGTCGGCCTCCCCGCGGGACGGCCGGCGGCTACGAGGCCGGCGAGGAGTGGGCCGAGCCCGAAGGCCCGCACGGGCCTGAGGCAGTCGGTCCCTTGCCGGAGCGGCACAAGGGACCGCGCCGGCGTCGCCGCTCGGCCGGCGCGGTGCTCCTCGCCATGCTGCTCGGGTTCTTCGTCGCCGGGCTGCTGGACGCGTGGAACATCAAGAGGGAGGTCGAGGCGCGTCCGTACGGCGCCCTGCGCACGCTGCAACTCGCTCTGCTGGCGCCCATGACGGGGCTGAGCGGCCTGGTGCACGCCGATGACCTGGGCACGGCCGTCGCCGACGCGCTCGGCCGCGGCGAGGAGGAGCACCACACCATCGCAGACGTCAAGAAGAAGGCGAAGAAGCCATTGTGGCCGCGCGCGATCACCGCGAAGAAGCCGCTGCGCCTGTACATCGCCGGCGACTCCATGGACCAGGTCTTCGGCTCGTCGCTCGTCAACCTCTCGGAGGCCACCGGCCTCGTCAAGGCGAAGAACGACTACAAGGTGTCCAGCGGTCTCACGAGGCCTGACTTCTACGACTGGCCGCAGCGGCTCGTCGATCAGATCGTGGACTACCGCCCCGACGCTGCCGTGGTCCTCTTCGGCGCCAACGACGCCCAGAACGTCCTGTACGACGGCCGGATCCTCAAGGTCGGCACCAAGGAGTGGCAGGAGGTCTATGCCCAGCGAGTCGGCGAAGTGATGGACATCCTCACCGAGGGCGAACGGCGCGTCTACTGGGTCGGGCAGCCGATCATGAAGGACTTCGGGTACCGCCAGCGCATCGCCATGATGAACCACATCTACGCGGCGGAGGCGAAGAAGCGCGAGGGCGTGACGTTCGTGAGCACCTGGAAGGTCATGGCCAACGACAAGGGGTCCTACGCCGAGTATCTCGAGGACGAGAACGGCGACCAGGTGCTCGTGCGGGCGCCGGACGGCATCCACCTCTCCCGGGCGGGCGGCGACCGCATGGCCCGGCACGTGTTCGACGTGATCGAGAAGGATTGGGGGATGAGCGGTCCGACCTCGTCCGGCTCGGCGCCCTGACGGCGGCTGATCGGGGGGCGGCCGCCGCGGAACGAGGACAGGCGGCGGATCAGGGGGCGGGCGGCTCGCCTGTGCTCAGACGGTCCGGTCGCCGCCCCGCCGCATCTCCTCCGTCGTCGACCCAGTCGCGGGTGAGGAAGAGCCAGAAGGCGAGCCCGGCGTAGCCGCGGTAGCGGCCGAAGCGCCGGGCGATGGTCCGGTCGGCGACGAGTCTGCCCGCCGGCTTGCCCAGCAGCCGCGCGTACTTGGGTCGCGTCCACGCGTCGAGCACGAGGCGCGAGTGGCGGCCCAGCAGGAGCATCACGTGGGCCGCGGCGTAGGGTCCCACGCCGGGGAGGGCGAGGAGGCGCCGCTCGACCTCGTCGTCGGTGAGCCCGGCGCCGCTCGTGACGAGCAGCTCCTCCAGGTCGAGCTCGCCGTCGGCGACCCGCCGGGCGATCTCCCTCAGGTAGGGGCCGCGGTACCCGGCGCGGGCGACGCCGGCGTAGAAGTCGTCGCCGGCGGCGGCCATGGCCGCCGGCGACGGGAAGGCGCGGCCGGCGACGTCGCCGGGCGGCGCCCCCGGGGCCGGCTCTCCGAGCCGGCCGACCAGGGCGCCGACCATCCGCTCGGTCGCCGACCAGGCGCAGTTCGTCGTGCAGACCGTCTTGACGACGTCCTCGAAGACGGTCGGGCTGCGGAGCAGCCGTCCGGCGCCGCGCGTCGCCCAGGCCAGGGCCTCGTCGCCGGCGATCCGCTCGTAGAAGTGACTCAGGTCGTCGTCGAGGCAGAGCATCCGGCGGACGGAGGCGATCAGGCTCGCCGTGGCGGCCCCGCCGGGCGGCGGCCCCACGTCCGCGACCGTCACCGAAAGGAGCGGCACGCCGGCTCGCGTCGCCGAGCCGCCGGTCGGTCGGGCGGCCGCTTCGTCTCCCGTTCCGGACGGCGGCCTCCGCGGCTCCCGAGCCGCATCGCTCTGCGCCTGCCCGATCCGCACGGTCCGGGCGCCGTCGGCCGCGGTCAGCGTGACGGTGGCGCTCAGCCCGTCGGCGCTCACGCTCATGGGCGGGAGCTCCGCGACCCCGTGCGAGCGGAGCGTGCGGCGGAGATCCATGGGTTCGCCGCCGGCGCCGCGGAGCTCGAGCAGGGCGACGAGGCTCATCCGGCGGCGATCAGGGCGACGCCGGCCAGCGTGGCGACGGCGCCGGCCAGCTGATGACGCGCGATGCGCTCGCGCAGCACGCCGAAGGCGAGGAGTACGGTGACGACGGGATACAGGGAGCCGAGCACGGAGACGATGCTCAGGTACCCCTGGGTGGTGGCCAGCGCGAACAGTCCGTTGGCCGCGGTGTCGAGGATCCCGACGGTGACGATGAACGGCAGCGCCGACCGGGCGAGCCTGACCTGCGGCCGGAGGGCCAGAAAGGCGAGTGCGAACAGGGTAGCCGACGAGGCACGCCCCGCCAGCATCGCCCAGAGCGGGTCGTACCGTGCCGTGGCGTCGTAGCCGATCAGCACCAGTCCTATGCAGACGGCGGCCAGGAGCGCCAGGCCCATGGCGCGGCGCTGCGCGGCGCGGGACGGCCGGCCGGGCGCGCCGGCGGACGGCACGGCCACTGCGAGCCCGGTGGCGGGGGCGACTGCGGGCGACGGCTCCCGCAGGAAGAGCGAGCGCGCCTCGTCGGGCTCCACCGCCGGTTCTCCGGGAAGCGCGGCGACGCCGACTGTCTCGTCGCGCCGGGCGGGCTCCACGGCGACGAGCAGCACCCCGGCGGCGGCGAGCGCGACGCCGGCGAGCTGCAGCGCGGCGGGGCGCTCTCCGCCGGCGATGCCGGCGACGAACGGGATGAGGGCGTTCGTCGCGCTGATGGGCGCCACGATGCTCATCGTGCCGATGGCGAGCGCCTTGTAGAAGCTGGAGATGGCGACGACGCTCGCGACCCCTCCGAGCACGACGGGCCAGACCGCGTGCCATCCCGGCCAGCCGTGGCCGGTCCCCAGCGTGACCAGCGCCGCTCCGACGAGCCCTACGGTCTGGCTGATGATGATCACCGCCCAGAGGCTGGCGCGCCGGGTGCTGAAGCCACCCAGGAAGTCGCCGGTGCCCCAGCAGAAGGACGCGCCGAGGGCGAGGGCGATACCGACCATGTTCAGAGGCTATCATGGGCTGGTGTACCCTCTTGCTGTGGACCGGCCGATCGACATCCCCGAGAGTGACGAGGCGCTGCTCGACCAGTGCGAGGTCCAGACGTTCCGCGCCGGCGGGCCGGGCGGCCAGCACCAGAACATGACGGACAGCGCGGTGCGGCTGGTGCACCGGCCGACCGGCGTGACGGTGACGAGCCGGGCGCAGCGCAGCCAGTACCTGAACAAGCAGGACGCGCTGCGCAGGCTGCGGCTCAAGCTGCGGCGGCTGAACGAGCCTCCCCCGCCGCGCCGCCCCACGCGGCCCTCACGGGCCGCGACCGAGCGGCGCCTCGGCGAGAAGTCCAGGCGGGCGGCCGCGAAACGCCTGCGCCGCCCGCCCTCCGCCGACGAGTAGGCGGCCGCGGCTGTAGAGTACCGCCCATGGCGGTCATCATCGGCATCTTGCTCGTGGCCTTCGTCGCCGGCGTGTTCGGCAGCATGCTGGGAGTGGGCGGCGGCATCATCATGGTCCCGGTCCTCAGCCTGGCCTTCGGCGTTCCGATCAAGACGGCGATCGCGACCAGCATCATCTGCGTGATCGCCACCTCGTCCATGGCACAGACCACCTTCGCCGCCCGCGGCATGACCAACATGCGCCTCGGCATGGCCCTGGAGGTCGCGACCACCGTCGGGGCGCTGGCCGGCGGCGTCACCGCGGTCCTCATCGACGGCCGCGTCCTGCAGGCGAGCTTCGCCGTCCTGCTCTTCTACGTCGCCTGGCAGATGAGCCGGCGCCGGGGCGACATCGTCCCGACGCCGAGTCAGGTCATGCCGGCCGCGTACTACGATCCCGCCGAGCGGCGGGAGGTCCGCTACGGCGTGCACAGCCTCCCGCTGGGGTTCGTGCTCTCGGTCGCGGCCGGCAACGTCTCGGGGCTGCTCGGTGTCGGCGGCGGCGCGTTCAAGGTGCCGATCATGAACCTGCTGATGGGGGTGCCGCTGAAGGCGACCATCGCCACCAGCAACCTCATGATCGGCGTCACGGCCGCCACCAGCGCCGCCATCTTCTACGGCCGCGGGTACGTCGACCCGCATTGGGCCGTGCCGGCGGCGCTGGGCATCCTCGCCGGCGCCCGTCTGGGGCCGCGCATCGCCATCCGGCTCTCCGCCAGGGTGCTCGTCGTCGTCTTCGAGGTGGTGCTCTGCGTGTTCGCTGTGCTGATGCTGCTGCGGGCGCTGGGGGTGGGCGTGTGAACGGACCACGCCACGTGATGGACCCCGTCGAGCGCATGGTGAGCCGCGTGCTCGGCATCGGGATCGTCGTCGCCGTCGTCTTCATGCTCGGCGGCGTGGCCATCGGCGTGGTGAAGGGGGATGGGCTGCCCCAGAGCGTCGTGGCCTTCGGGGATCTGCCGTCCGGACTGGCCGAGCTTGACGCAGCCGCGTACCTCTCGCTTGGGCTGCTGGTGCTCGTCGCGACGCCGTTCGTGCGCGTGATCGGGTCGATCGTGGCGTTCGCCCTGGCGCACGACCGCCGCTATGTGCTGGTGACGGCGGCCGTGCTCGTCGTCATGTGTCTCGGCGTGCTGCTCGGGAGAGCGTAGGGCGGAGGGAGCCGGAGGCTCGCGCCGGGGTTCCGCTACACAGCCGCCGGAACCCCTCTGAGCATGTTGCAAAGCCATGGTCGCCTCAGTAGAGTCCGGGGCCACGAGCGGTCCCCGTCACCGGCCGGCTCCGGATCGCGCCGGTCGGCCGTCTCGACCCGGGGATGCTCCAAGCCGTCTCAATCTCGACAGTCGGACGGAGGTCCAGGATGTCTGACGAGAAGCCCCAGGCCTGGCAGCGCCGCGACCACAGCCGTGATCTCACCGGTCTCGGATGGCTGGAGGCCGACGTCCTCCGCGTCGTGTGGGACAAGGGCGAGGTGACGGTGCGCGACGTGTACGAGGAACTGCGCGAGAACCGGCGGATCGCCTACACCACCGTCATGAGCGTGCTGCGCAACCTGGCCGGTAAGGGGCTCCTGGAGCAGGACAGGTCGTCTGCGGCCTACGTGTATCGTCCCAAGGTCACGGACGAGCAGGTCGCGCGCGGCATCCTCGACGCCCTGGTGGACAAGATCATGGGCGGCAATCGCGCGCCGCTCATCGAGTACCTGCAGCACCCGCCACGCAACGACTGATCCCCGAGGGCGCGCTCCCTTCGGAGAGCCCGCGCCCCGTCGTGCGCGCGGCGACGCCTGCGTCAGGCCGACACGCGCTGGCGCCTCTCTGATCCCCACAGGACGACCATGTCCCGCCCTTCGGCTTTTGCCTGGTACAGCGCCTTGTCCGCCAGGTCCACGAGCTCGTCGAGCACGGTCGCGTCGCGGGGGCAGGTGGCCACACCAACGCTGAGCGTGATGTTCACCTCTGGCGGCAACCCCAGGCCCGTGTAGCGCGTGTCGCTCAGGGTCTTGCGCACGCGCTCCGCCACGTGGTACGCGTTGTCGCCCGGGGTGTTGGGCAGCAGCACGGCGAACTCCTCGCCGCCGTGCCGCGAGCAGATGTCCGGCTTGCGCAGCACGGCCTTCATGGCCCGCGCGACCGTCTGCAGCACGCGGTCGCCGGTCGCGTGCCCGTAGGTGTCGTTGAACTGCTTGAAGTTGTCGATGTCGAGCATCAGCACGCTCAGCGGCTGCTGGTGCCGCAGGCTGCGCTCGATCTCCTCGCCGGCGCGGTTCATGAAGTAGCGCCGGTTGTAGAGGCCGGTGAGATGGTCGGTGACGACCTGGCGCCGGATGGCGTCGTACTTGTGCGCGTTCGTGAGCGCGCTCCGCACGTGGTTCTGGAGCGATGCGAGGATGTCCTCGGTGAGCAGGTCGGTGTACTCGCCGCTCGTCGACGTGGTGAGCAGCGCCATGTCTCCCACGTTCTCCACCTTGACCGGGATCACCAGCTGGTGCGTCATGGTGTGGGGGAAGAGCGAGCACGCGTGTCCCTCGGTGCGGGTGATCTCGCCGGACGAGATCGCCGCCCGCACCGGGCAGTCGGCGGTGTACGCACAGCACTCCGCGGAGAGCGTGGACGTGAGCACGCCCTGCGTGCCCTCGAGGGAGAAGGCCCGCGTCTCGGCGTCGAGCAGCAGCAGGGCACCGAAGTCGGCGTGCAGGAAGGAGCGGCTGCGCGAGAGCACGCGCTCCACCGTCTCCTGGTAGGGCAGCGCGGCGTTCATCTCGCGGCCGATGACCCCGACGTCCATGAGCTGCCGGTTGAGCGACTGCACGCGCTTGAGGTCTTCCTTCACGCTCTGCGCGACCCACTCCTTGTCCTCCGACGCCGTGAACACCGCGATCAGCGTGCCGACCAGGTAGCTGAGCTCCCGGATCTCGTCCCGGTAGCGCGGGTCGCTGCGCTCGTAGTTGCCGCCGAGCCGCCGGCGCGCTCGCGCGATGAGACCGCCGACCGGACGGTAGACCCAGAGATCGAAGGTGGCGGCGATGACGGCGAAGAGCGCGAGCAGCACGACGGCGACCTGCCACGGCGAGTGGGCGTCGATCACGCAGACGATGACGACGAACGCAACGGTCAGCGCCGCCGCGACGAGCGCGGTGGTCTTGAGCTCGAGGCTCACGCCCCGTCTGTAGTCGAGGTCCTTGCCTCGTCGCTGATCGGTCCGGTGGTCCGTCGACGCCTCGCTCTGGGCTGCTCTCTCCCTGCACTTGACGGTATCGGCAGATGCCACGAGAGCATGATAGAGGCCGGAAGGAGCCGGATGTGCGCCGCGCCGTACGGCCCGGCGGGCGCGGCCGTCAGCCCTTGAAGCGGTTGAGCACGCGCCGGTCGCGCGTGGGGCGGTGCACGGCGCGACGCTCCCCCATCCGGCGGTCGCGGAGGTAGTACGGGCAGACGGCGCAGTAGCAGCTGCAGCTCAGGCGCGTATCCACGTCGGCGACGCAGATCAGCGGCGGTTGCCGTCGCGGGGGCTCGTGGTTCGACGTGCTCATCACGTGAACCTTACGCCACTGGGGCGCCGCCTCCTGCCCGTCGTCACCGATTCTGACGACGGGCTCTGCGCGGCGCCGCTACGCGTTCAGGAAGCTCTCCACCACGGAGAGCACCTGGGCGATACGGAACGGTTTGGTGATGTACCCGTCGATGCCGACATCGGTGGCCCGCTCCATGTCCGTGGCCATGGCCTTAGCGGAGAGGCCGACGATGACGATGTCCTTCGTGCTGGCGTCGGCCTTGAGCTCAACCACGGCTTCGTACCCGCTCACCACCGGCATCATCATGTCCATGAGGATGAGGTCCGGATGGTGCTCCCGGGCCAGATCGACCGCCTCGCGCCCGTTCGCGGCCTTGTGGACCGTGTAGCCCTGCGTCTCCAGCGACATCGAGACGATGCTCAGGATGTCCGGGTCGTCGTCCGCGACCAGTATCGCGTTCGCCACAGCGCGTTCCTCCTCAGCTGATCTTGCCCGCCGCCAGCGGATCCGCCGGCTTGGTTGATATCGGCATGGTGAAGATGAAGCTGGAGCCTTTTCCGAGCTTGCTCTGCACGCGGATGGAGCCGCCGTGCAGTTCGACCAGTTCGCGGACGATCGCGAGGCCGAGGCCCGTGCCGCCCTGCGAGCGCGTGGCGGACGAGTCGATCTGGGTGAAGCGCTGGAACACCTTGTCCTGGTCCTCGCGGGCGATGCCGATGCCCGTGTCGTTGACCCAGATCTCCACGAGACCGTCCAGGGTGCGGGCCTCGACGCTCACGCTGCCGTTCTCGTGCGTGTACTTGATGCCGTTCGTGATGAGGTTGAGCAGGATCTGGTTGAGCTTGCCGGGGTCCGCCCAGACCAGCGGGAGGTCGGTGGGCAGGAAGGTGGAGATGCGGATGCGCTTGTCCTGCGCCCGCGGTTTGACCACGGGAAGGACGCCGAGGAGGGCCGCCCGCAGGTCGACCGCTTCGCGGTTGAGCTCCAGGCGGCCCGCCTCGATCTTGGTGAGGTCGAGCACGTCGTTGATGAGGTTGAGCAACGACTCCCCGCCCTTGAGGATGCTGTCGATGAAGGCCGACTGCTTCTGGTTGAGCTCACCCGTCATCCCGCTGAGCAGCATGTCGCTGTAGCCGATGATCGAGGTGAGCGGCGTGCGCAGCTCGTGGCTCATGGTGGCCATGAAGTCGCTCTTGAGCTGGTCGAGGTGGGTGAGCTCCTCGTTCTTGCGCGCCAGCTCCTCGTTGTACTGCATGTTGCGCACCACGAGCGCCACCTGGTCGCTCAGGGCGCGCAGGGTGGCGGCGGCGGAGGCGGGGACCTGGTCGGCGGGCCGGTAGAGGAGGCAGAGCGCGCCGAGCAGCTCGTGCTTGGCCTCGAGCGGGGCGACGAGAAAGCCGCGGAAGCCGTCCTTCTCCATCGCCTTGAGCAGGCGCGCCACCTGTTGGTCGGTGACGGAGTCGTAGTGCGCAGCTCCCTTGCGCGCCACGTCGACGATGCCGAGCTCCTTGTAGCGCCGTACCTCCTCGGAGGTGACGCCGCCGGCGAGGGCCCGCTCCTCGAAGTCGCCGCTGTTGTGGTTGAGGACGAGGGCGAGACCGTTGTCCACTCCGGTCGCCCCCGTGATGTGGCGCAACGCGTCGGGGATGAGACCCGTGACGTCCTTGTGGCGCAGGAAGACGCGGCTGCTCTCGCTCATGAGGGTCAGCTGTTCGTTGGCGGCCTGCATGCGGCGCAGCTGCTCCTCCATATGCGCCTTGGCGCCGGAGATCTGTGCAGAGCTGCCGATGAGCGCCTGCGCGAGCCGGCCGCTGAGGAGTGCGACCAGCATGAAGGCAGCCACGTGCAGGAAGACGGTGATGAGCATCCAGTTGGGCGGCACCTGGATCTCGTCCACGAGTGCCGAGACCTGGAGCCAGCCGACGTGCTGGAGTTCCCAGACGATCACGTACGCCACGCTCGCGCTGCCGGCGGCGGCGTAGGGCGCCCAGGCCGGCAGGAACACCGCGGAGAAGACGATGGGCCAGACGAAGAAGATGCCTTCGGCGCTCAGAGCTCCCCCGGCGAGCACCACGCCCGCAGTGACCAGCGCGAGGTCGCAGACGACGATGATGGCGGCGGCGGTACGTGTCGTGAGCCGCCGCTCGACGATGTAGACGGGGAGGTTGGCCAGCGCGACCACCGCCACCCCGAGGAGCGCCTCGCTCGCGACGAGGCCGTGGTCGTCGATCTGCACCCAGAGGACGCCGGTGAGGAGCGCGACGGTGAACAGGATGCGCACCCAGAGAGCGTCGTGAAGTTGCTGGCGAAGGTCCATCCGGTCGGCTCGATCCTCCTGAGGGCTGGTAGAGTATTCTATGCCGGGTCCCCGGAATCCGCCCTCGGCCGGTGCCGTCGGCGGCCGTCCGTCAAGCCCGCTCAAAGGAGGCCGTTCGACGTGTCCGTCCCTCGTCTCGTCGTGTGCGGGCTCGAGCCCGGTCCGGCCGTCGCGCTCGCATCCGGTGCGCTGCTCGCCGCGTTCGCCGACGAGCGGTCCGTACGCCCCATCCTGCTCGGCGCCGACCTTCCGCTCTGGCGGCTCCTGGACCAGGTCGCGTCTCGCGCACCCCGCATCCTCGATCCCAGGCTCATCGGCGACGCCGCTGCGGGGGAGTTGCTCGAGGCGTGGCGCACGGACGCCGACCTCGCGCTCGTCGTCGCCGTGGAGCCGGCGCTGGACCGCTGGGAGGAGGTCAGGGGATCGCGCGCCGTCGACGTGGCGCTCGCACTGGACACCCCGCTCGTGCTCGTCGTCGACGCACGCGAGCGGGGTGCGACCGCCGCCGCGGCCGCCTGTGGCGTCCGCCCGCTGGCCGGCGGCGTCGAGTACGCCGGGGCGATCGTCGTGGGCGGCGACGAGCGAGGGGCGGCCGCCGAGGTACGCGGCTTCCTGGAGGAGGCCGCCGGGCTGCCCGTGCTCGGGTGGGTGCCGCCCCAGCTCAGCGAGCAGTTCGTCCGTCGCTACGAGGGCGGCCACGGCGGCGTGAGGCTGGTGGGGCCGCAGCCGGTGCGGGACGGGGAGGCGGGGCTGTGCCGCGAGGCGGCCACGTTCCTCGACCGCGAAGGCCTGGAGGCCGCGGCGGCGCGCCGCGGGTTCCTGCCGGCGCGTCCGCGGCGGCTGCTCGCGCCGCTGCCCGCCGCCGACGGTCTCACGCTCGCGGTGGCCTGGGGACCGCCGCTCGAGCCTTTCGCGCTCGAAGCCGTCGACCTCTTCAAGGCGCTCGGCCTCTCGCTCGAGCCGCTGTACGTCGACCGCGACGTCCAACTGCCGGAGGATGCCGCCGGCCTCCTGATGGCCGGCCTGCTGGACGAGGAGCAGCTGCCCGCCTTCGCCGACAACCACGCGCTCAAGGCGGCGCTCGACAGGGCGGTGGCCGCCGGGCTGCCGGTGCTCGCCCTCGGCGGCGGCGCCCTGCTCCTCCTGCGCCGCCTCGCCGACAGCCGCGGCCGGACACACGAGCTCGCCGGCGTCGTACCGGCCGAGGCCGAGGTGCTCGAATGGTACGAGCGTCCGCGGTACGTGCGCGTCGACGCCGCCCGGGAGAACCCCTACGCCGCGGGTGAGGCGACGCTCTGCGAGCTCTTCGACCTCGAGTTCCTCACCCTGCAGCAGGAAGGCTTCGCCTGGCGGGTCGGCGAGCCGGGTGAGGAGGGACGAGTGGAGGGGTTCGTGCGCGGCCACTGCCTCGCCACCACGCTCGTCCCGCCGCTGCCGGCGATGCCGGCTCTGGCGGAGGAATTCGTCGCCGCCATGCGGGCGACGGCGTCCCAGGCGTGAGCTCGCCGGTCGCCGAGTCCCGCCCCGGCCCTCGGGGCCTGACCTTCGTCGCGGCCGACTCCTGGCTGCGCACGCGGCGCGGGCTGGTCGCCCTCTGGCTGGCGACCACGGCCGCCGTCGCCGTCGTCACGGTGCTCATGCAGCTCGGCGGCGTCCCCGGATGGGACGACGCCGCCCACGCGTACAAGGTCCTGCTCCTGCGCGACGGCGACTCGGTCTTCTGGGACACGTACTGGTACGGCGGCGGCTACGGGGCGATCACCTACGGGTTCGTCTTCTACTGGCTCGCCCAGTACGTCTCCGGCGCCCTCATCGTGATCCTGGCGGCCGGCACGATCCCGCTGTCGTTCTATCTCTACCAGCGCGACATGTGGAGGATCGACGACGTGTGGCCGGCCTGGGGACTCGCGCTCGTCATGGCGCTCTACCTGGCTCACGGCCAGGACCCGTTCGTCCTCGCGCTGGCGCTCACGCTGGGCGGTCTCGCGCTGCTGGCGCGTGGCCGGCCGCTCTGGGCCGCGCTGTCTGTGGCGGTGGGCATCTTCGCCAACCCGATGGGACTGGTGGTGGTCGTGCCATTCGTGCTCACCGACCTCATCGTCCGGCCGGCGGCGCGGCGGCGCTACGTCCTCTGGGCCGCCGCGCTCTCGCCGGCCGTCGTCCTCCGCTTCGCTATCGGCCTCGCGTTCTCCGAACCCGGCTCGTACCTCAACGAGACGTCGCAGCTCATGGTCTTCCTGGGCTTCGCTCTCGTCGGACTGGCCATGGCCGGCGTGAACGCAGCGCACCCACGCCGGCAGTTCGTCGTGCTGTTCCTCGTCTACGGGGCGCTCTGCGTGGGCTCGTTCGTCACTCCCGGCAGCCCGCTGGGCAACAACATCGGCCGCTTCTTCATGGTCTTCGGGCTCCCGCTCCTCCTGCTGCTGCGCCGCACGCGGCTGCGGAGGCCGTTCCGGCACGGCGACCTTGCCTGGGTCGCCATCGTCGCCTTCGGTGTCCTGCAACTTGCCACCGTGACCAGCCACTTCCTGAACGCCGTCGAGCGGCCGCAGACCACGCGTGCTTACTTCGCGCCGGCGCTGGCCGCTGCCCGCGAGCTCTACGACCCGGACTACCGCTTCCACGTGGTCGCCCTGCGTCGCCACTGGGAGGCCCTCTACTTCCCGGAGGCCGGCTACCCGATCGCACGCGGCTGGTACCGGCAGGCCGACGCCATCCACAACGGCTTCTTCTATTCGCCGTACAACGCAGACGAGTACGTGACCTGGTTGCGGAGCATGGGGGTGGAGTACATCTTCTCGCCGACGGAGGGTCCGCTGGACCCGTGGAGCCGCCGCGAGTCACGGTTGCTGGAGAGTTCTCCGGCCTTCACGTTCGTCGAGCAGGCGGGGGTGTGGCGCATCTACCGCCTGCTCGATGCCGAGCCCATCCTGGTGCCGGAGCGGCCGCAGGCGGACGATGCGGACGCGGCTGGACCTGCCGTCTCCGCGGCCGGGACCCAGGCGCGGGGCGACATCGGCTTCTTCGGCCACGAGCGGCTCATCTTCAGCGTCACGAGGCCGGGCACGTACTGGCTCAAGGTCACCTCGTCGCCCTACTGGGTGCTCGAGGGGCCGGGCGAGGTGGAGCCGCGGCCGGACCGGTTCATGGACCTGCACCTGCGCCGGTCCGGGACCTACACGCTGCGCTTCCGGGTGACGCCGGCGAAGACGCTCGAGGTCCTCGCCGGCCGGTTCGGTCTTTGACGCTCGCTCTCATCGCCTCCGCCGGCACTGCCGCCGCCCGCCCCGCCTCGGGTACAATCCGCCCATGACGCGTCCACGCCTTGCCCCGGAGGTCTTCGCCCTCCCCGTTGACCGCCTGCGGGAGGGCCACTACACGGACGCTTACTTCAACGGCGCCAAACGCGTCCTCGAAGTCAAGGACCGGCACCCCCGCGTGACCATGCAGGTGTTCCAGAAGACCGACGGGGCGGTGCTCGGGGGCATGGACGAGGCTCTCGCCATCCTGCGCCTGTGTTCGGGCCGTTTCGAGGGGGAGGGCAGCTCGCGGGTGTGGGTCGACGGCTGGGACCAGCTCACGGTCCACGCCCTGCACGACGGCGACCAGCTCTCCGCGTGGGAGACCGTCCTGACCATCGAGGGCGACTACGGGCTCTTCGCCCATCTCGAGACGGTGTACCTGGGCGTGCTGTCGCGGCGCACGCTCATCAGCACCAACGTGCGCCGCGTCGTGGAGGCCGCGCGGGGCAAGCCGATCCTCTTCTTCCCCGCGCGCTTCGACCACTACCGGGTGCAGACCGGCGACGGTTACGCCGCCCACGTCGCCGGCGCGATCGGCGTGAGCACCGACGCCCAGGCGTCGTGGTGGGGCGGCAAGGGCATCGGCACCGTGCCGCACGCGCTCATCGCGGCGTACGGGGGCGACACCGTGGCCGCCGCCGCCGCGTTCGCCGACGTCCACTACCCCGAGACCAACGTCACGGCGCTCGTGGACTGGGACAACGACTGCGTCGCCACCAGTCTGGCCTGCGCTCGCGCCCTGGGGGAGAGGCTCTGGGGTGTGCGGCTGGACACGAGCGAGACGCTGGTCGACCGGTCCCTGTGGGACCGGATGGGCACGTTCCGGCCGAACGGAGTGGCGCCGGAACTCGTCCGCGCCGTGCGCCGCGCGCTCGACGACGAGGGCTTCCAGCGCGTCAACATCGTCGTCAGCGGGGGGTTCGACGCGGAGCGCATCCGCAGCTTCGAGGCGGCCGGTGTGCCCGCCGACGCGTACGGCGTGGGCAGCAGCCTGCTGCGCGGCAACACCGACTTCACTGCCGACGTCGTGCTGCTCGAGGGCCGGCCGTGCGCCAAGGTCGGCCGGCAGTATCGCCCCAATCCCCGCCTCGAGCGCGTGACGTAGGCTGAAGGTCCGGGTATCGCACAGCTATGGACGCTTCAGCACAACAGGTACCCAAGGTCGTCATCGTCATCGACATGCTGGTCTGCTTCTGCAGGAGCGGCAACCTGTACAGTCCCCGGTACGACCCCATGGTCCCCCGCCTGCGCGAGCACCTTGCGGAGGCGGAGGAGCAGGGTGCCCACATCATCTTCCTGGTCGACACGCACACGCCGGACGATCCCGAGTTCAGGATGTTCCCGCCTCACTGTGTGGAGGGCTCCGGGGAGGACGAGGTCATCCCGGAGCTCAAGGAGTTCGCCGACCGGGGCACGGTGGTCCGCAAGCACACGTTCTCGGGCTTCCGCGGCACGGACCTCGAGGAGATCCTCGAGAAGATCGGGCCGGACGTGATCGAGGTCGCGGGCGTGTGCACGGACATCTGTGTGCTGCACACCGTGTACGACCTGCGCGTGCGAGGGTACGACGTGGTCGTTCGCAAGGACCTCGTGGAGACCTACGATGCGCCGGGGCACGAGGCCGAGGAGTTCAACCGCTTCGCGCTGGCCCACGTGCGCGACGTCCTCGGCGCCCGCGTGGAGTGACGAGGCGCGGCAGCCGGGTCAGTCGCTGGAGTGCGGCGAGCTCGACTCGCCGTCGTCGAGCAGGTCGACGAAACTCTGGGAGCGCCGGCCGGTGACGGTCTTCGGATCGATGGCGGCAGCCGTCTGCCACTCCTCCTTGGCCGCATCGATCTCGCCGTTCGAGAACAGGACGATGGCGAGCGAGTAGTGCGCGTCCTGGTCGTCCGGGTGCTCCTCGAGGACGGCGCGCAACGCCTCCTCCGCGCGCCCGGACTTGCCCTGCGCGTGCCACACCATCGCGAGGCCGACGCGCGCCGCGGTACTGCCCGGCTCGGTCTCGAGCGCCTGCGAATAGGCCTGTTCGGCCTCGTCCAGGCGCTCCGCCATGAAGTACGCCTCGCCGAGGTCGAGCAGCACCCGGACGTCGCCGGGCTGCTCGTCGCGGCGCGCCTCCAGCCGTTCCACCGTAGACTCGGTCTCCGCGACCTGTGCGCCGTCCCCGACGTCTTCCGGCTCGTCGGCGGAGATGGAGGGGTGGCCTGAGGGCAGCGCCGTGGCGGAGACATCGTTCCGCGCCTCACCCCCGGCGGCTTCGCCGTCCGACGTGACGCCGGCGACCACGATGACTGCGGCAACTGCCACGGCGGCGCCGACCGCTATGAGAGCCAGGGATCGTCTCACTCTCGTCCTTCCGGATGGAGTCGCGCTGGGGACTCAAGCAGGATAGCACCCGCCTTCACGAGCCGCGACCCGGCTTTTGCCCGCAAACCGGCACTATCCGTGGGAGCCCGCTCCCCTTCGCCAAACCTTAACTCGTGCTTAATATGGGCCGCGTCACGGTTGACCCGGAGTGGCGGCCGACGATACAGTTCAAGCAAGACCGGAATTGTCCGGTCTCCACGAGGAGAGGGACGATGGGACTGCAACTCACACGCGGCGCCGAGTATGCGATCCGGGCGATGACCTACCTGGCGCACTACCCGGAGGGGCACGTGGCGTCGCTCCACGAGATCGGCGAGGCGCAGGACATCCCTGAAAGCTTCCTTGCGAAGATCCTCCAGAGCCTCGTCCGCTCGGGCCTAGCGGTGTCGCAGCGAGGCGCGCACGGCGGGTTCGCCCTCGCGCGCCCGGCGACCGAGATCACGATGCAACAGGTGATCGAGGCGATCGACGGCCCCATCTCCGTCAACCAGTGCGTCCTCAGTCCGGAGGACTGCGGGCGCAGCGCCTCGTGCACCGTCCATGTGGCCTGGGTCCGGGCGCAGGAGCAGCTCATGGACGTGCTCGGGTCCGTCACCTTGGAGTCGCTGGCGCCGCACCAGGCGACTTCCGTCTGACGCTGCCGCATCGCCCTCTGCCGCAGCGCGGCCGGCGCGGTCTCAGCCGCCCTCGTACCCGTTCGGGTGGGCCGACATCCATGCCCAGGCATCGGCCACGGCGTCTCTGAGGCTGCGCCGGGGACGCCACCCGAGCCGCTCCGCCGCCCGCCGGTTGCCCGCCACGAGGACCGGCGGGTCTCCGGCGCGCCGCGCGGCGGTTTCGCGCACGAGCGCCGACCCAGTGACCGATTCGACCGTGTCCAGCACGGCCTGCACGGAGTCGCCGGCGCCGGTGCCCAGGTTGAACGAGCCTTGCACTCCGGGGAGCGCCTCGAGCGCGGCGATGTGCGCGTCGGCGAGGTCCGCCACGTGCACGTAGTCGCGCACGCAGGTGCCGTCCGGCGTCGGGTAGTCGTGGCCGAACACCTTGATGGGCGTGCCGTCGCGGGCGGCGCGCAAGGCCAGCGGGATGAGGTGGGACTCGGGGTCGTGGTCCTCGCCGCGGGGGCCGTCGGCGCCGCAGGCGTTGAAGTAGCGGAGAGCCGTGGCGGCCAGCTCGCCGCGCGAGCGCGCCTCCTGCAGGAGGCGCTCACCGGCGAGCTTGGTCTCGCCGTACGGGTTGGCCGGCGCCGGCGGGTCGTCCTCGTCGATCGGCGTCCGTTCGGGTGCCCCGTACACGGCGGCGGTGGAGCTGAAGACGAGGCGGCCGGCGCCGGCGGCGACGGCGGCGCGGATCACCTGCGCCGTGCCCTCGACATTGACGCTGCGGTAGCGCTCCGGGTCGGCGACGGACTCGGCCACCTCGGCGAGCGCGGCCATGTGGACGACGGCCTCGCAGCCGCCGTCGAGCAGCGCCGCGCGCAGGGCGGCCTCGTCCCTGATGTCGCCGCGGACCAGGGGCACGCCGGGCGGGACGGCCGCGGCGTGCCCGCGCGAGAGGTCGTCGTAGACGACCACGTCGTGACCGCGCCCGGCGAGTCGGGCGGCGATGACGCTGCCGATGTAGCCGGCGCCGCCGGTGACCAGGACGCGCATGCGCTGCTCCTCAGTCCGCTCGCCCCGTGCCGGGCGAGCGCTCACTTCTTGTTGTCGACCCAGACCGTGAGGCGGGCGGAGTTCATCGCCTTGACCTTGATGCGCACGCCGAGCCGGGGGATCTTGACGCCGGCCTCGGGAGCCTGCGCGTACCACCACGTCCTGGCATCGTCGAACGTGGCTCGACGCGCCTTGCCAGGCGCTCTCTTCTCGCCGACCTCCGACCCCCGGTCGTAGTCGACGAAGTAGACGCGCTGTGCTTCGGTCCGCTTGCGGCTGAATGCCGCATCGCGCACCTGGATGCGCGGCCGCCAGTACCCCACGTACTGGCGCCTGCCGTCCGTGTACGTCACCGCATCCGGCTTGGGATGCGCGTCGACGACCATCCAGCCGCCCTTGCCGACATGGCGGACGACGTCGTTGTCCGACCAGAACGTGTCTCGGTAGATGAGGTGCAGGCCGCGGCCGTACGAGAACCAGTCGACCCAGCTGCTGAAGTCGGGGTTCCACTGGTAGCAGTTCTTGAGGCTGGCGTCGAAGCCGTGATACGTGCGGTATTCGGCGACGTAGTACCGGGTCGTCTTGCGCTTCCACTGGCCGTCCACCCGGATCCAGCCGTCGGCGGCGAAGGCCGAGGCCGGGAGCACGGTGCCTCCGATCGCGATGTCGGTGACTTCCCAGCCCTTCTGGGCGACGCCGCCGTCGGTGAAGTACTCGAAGCGCACGAGGATCCGCTTGCCCCGGTAGGCGGAGAGATCGATGGTGACGACGTCGCGCCAGTGGGTCGTGTCGGTGCCCGAGTACTCGGCCAGCGTGTCCCACGTGGCGCCGCCGTCGTCGGACGCCAGGACCCAGCCGAAGTCGTAGCCCTCCTCGATGTCGTACCAGGTGCGGAAGCGGAGGTCGGTCGCCGGCCCGACCTCCACCGGCTCCTTCAGGTCGAGCACGACGTCCATGTCGTCGCCCATGGTGGAGTACCACTCGGTGGCGCCGTCCTTGCCGCTGAGCGGGACGACGTGTGTCGCCTTGGGCAACGGGATCTTGAGGGCGGTGGTGCGCGCGTCTCCCCTGGCAGCCGCTTCGAGCTTGACGGTGGCGATGCGGCCGCGCTTGACGACCTTGGGCCTGACGAAGCCGAGGAGCGCCTTGTCGTCGGCGTTCATCGGCGCCGGCTTGCTGCCGAGGCCCCAGGTGCGGCCGAGCCACGAGCCGCTCGCCATGAGCGTCCAGAAGCCGCTCGTGGCGTCGCCGGTGACGCTGGAGTAGTCGTACTGGTCGGAGAGGCCGAGGTCGTGACCGAACTCGTGGCAGAACACGCCCACATCGCCGTCCTCGGGGTTGATCGTGTAGTTGTAGGCCCAGATGCCGATGCCCTGCGGACCCAGGCCCTCGGTGCCCGGGATCATGATGCCCGGGCCGTCGCCGGGACCGCCGCTGAGCTCCTCGTAGATACTCCAGGAGTGCGCCCAGATCGCGTCGGTCCCCTGGGCGCCCCCGCCTGCCGCCTGGTCGGTGCCGGCGTGGATGATGATGAGATGGTCGAGGTAGCCGTCAGGCTGGTAGAAGTCCTCGCCGGTGATGCCCCACGGGTTCTCGCGGTCGTAGCGCTCCCAGTCCCAGTCGGGGTTCTCCTGCGCGAACTTGACGATCGCATCGCGCGCGACGTGCCACACGGGGCCGTTGAGATCGTCGACGGATTCGTCCGGGACGCTGTCGGCGCCGTACCAGGACTCGGGGAGGTCGAGCCGGACCCAGTCCGACACGTCGCCCTGCACCGTGTAGGTCCCGTGCGACATCTCGAGGTAGTAGCTGCGCATCGTGTCGCTGCTGGTGCCGCGCAGCCACGTGTCGTAGGGGAGCCCGTTGCGGCCGGCCGGGTTCCTCACTGCCTGCCGGCCGCCGGCTTCCTCCATCCGCGCCCCGTAGATGGGGTACGAGGTGCCGAACAGCATCTGCTGGTAGTGCGCGGGGCTGAAGTCGCCCGGCCAGAACGTGGCGTTGTCATCCGGGGCTGGCGGCTCGACGGCTCCGTGCACAGGGCCGTCCATGGAGTGACCCGTGGAGTCGTGCCCTGCCGGCCACGGGTCCGTGCCGAACTCGACGAGGAGCACCAGCGCGTTGCTGGCGTAGGCGCTCGCGCCCCTGCCGGTGACCACGCGGGCGCGCAGGAACCGCCTGAGCGCCTCGTTCTGGGAGGCGGCTCCGGCGGGAGGTTTGAGGTCGTACTCCGGCGCCCGAGGGGCGAGCGCCATGACGGCGCCCCGGGCCATGGCCGGCGTCGCGTAGCTCGGCAGGATCCCCGCCCGCTTGAGGTTCCTGGCGATGAGGACCTCGTTGGGCGGCGCGGCACCGGCCGGCGCCGCCGCCAGGAGCATCAGCAGCGCGGCAAGCACCGCTCCCAGCAGGATCCTTCGCATGGTTTCTCCCTCCGTCGCCGACGTCGTCGTGCGCGATGCCGGCCGCGAGCTTGCGTCGGGCACCAGGACGTCCGCAGTCTACTCCCCCGGCCCCACGGGCGGCGAGCCGTCGCTCTGCACGCGGCGACGAGCCTCCGACGGCCCCGAGCAAGCCGGAGGACTGGCGCTGGCGGAAGCTCTCGAAGTCATGGCCGCACGAGATCGCCCACGACCTGCCTCCGGCCGGTGGTGGATCGCATACCCGTGGGGGTATCATGTGGGCGGCTCGGCCCGGCGATACACGGTCGGACATCGTAGACTGGAGCTCGTGCGGTGAAGCGGGGCTCGAGGAGAGGGGGATGGGATGAAGACCAGGAGGCTCGGGATCGTCACCGTCGCGGTGGTCGTGCTGGCTGTCGCGCTCGTGCTCGCCACGGGATGTGGATCCTCGGACGGCGGCGGCGATGTCGCCGGGGACGGCGCCGCCGTCGAGCTGCTCTCTCCGGACGACTTCGACCTGGCCTCCTACGCCGGCGAGCCGCTGGTGGTCAACTTCTTCGGCTCGTGGTGCGGCCCGTGCAACCTGGAGGCGCCCGACCTCGCCACCTTCGCGCGGCAGTCGGCGGCGCGGATCGTCGGCATCGCCGTCAACGACACCGAGGATGACGCGCGCTCCTTCATGGCCGAGTACGGTCTGTCGTTTCCCGTCGTGATGGACGACAACAGGCTCGGCGCCGAGTACGGCGTCACCGGGGTGCCCACCACCATCTTCTTCGACGCGCAGGGGCAGGAGACCGACCGTCTCATCGGCGCCTCGTCGCTCGACCAGTTCAACGCCGCCCTGGCCGCCTCGCAGTGACCCTCCGCCGCTGACGACCGGGTCCATCCCGTGACGGCCGTCGAGATCACGTCGCTCAGCATGGCGGCGATCGGCCTCGCCTTCGCCGCCGGGCTGCTCTCGTTCGTCTCGCCCTGCGTGCTGCCGCTGCTGCCGGTCTACCTCTCGTTCATCTCAGGCGTGGGCGTGGAGGACCTGGGCCGCGAGCATCGGCGCCTGCTCCGGACGTCACTGCTCTTCGTCGCCGGGTTCACCGTCGTCTTCATGCTCATGGGAGCCGGCGCCGGCGGCGTGGGCCGGCTCCTCATCCCGTACCGTGAGGTCCTGGTGGTCGTCGCCGGCGCGTTCATCGCGGTCAGCGGCCTTGTGGTCGCCGGCGTGCTCCGGTTGCCGGAGCCCGTGGTCAGGGCGGCCCCGGGACGAGCCGGCGCAGGCGGGGCCTTCGTCACCGGTATGGCGCTCGCCGTTGGCTGGACGCCCTGCGTGGGGTACGTGCTCGGTGCCATCCTCTCCATGGCAGCGACGAGCCAGAACGCGGCATCCGGCGCTCTCCTGCTCCTGGTGTACTCGATCGGGTTCGGGGTGCCCTTCGTCCTCGCGGCCCTCGCCTTCGACTGGCTCAGCGCCAGGCTGGACTGGGTCAAGCGGCACCGCCGCGGCATCCAGGTCGGCGCCGGCGTGCTGCTCACGGCGTCCGGCGTGCTCATGATGTTCGGCGTCCTGGAACGACTCTCGCGCTGGCTGCCGGTCTTCAGCCTCGGCGGGCTGTGACGGCGCCGCCGCCGGGCGGTCCGGCGCGATGTCCGGGGGCGACCGCCCGCGACCACCGGGCGGTATCCTAGGCGTCATGAGCGTGCGCCACCGCATCCCGGAGCTCTCGCCTGAGGGGCGCGCCGCGGCCGAAGCGCTGCGGCGCGCGGTCGCCGGGGAGGTGTGGACGACCCACCTGCGGCGCTGGCTCTACTCCACCGACGCCTCCGGGTACCGGGTGGTCCCGGAGGTCGTGCTGGTCGCCGGGTCCACCGACGACCTTGCGGCGGCGGCGGAGGTCTCAGCCGAGACGGGTCTGCCGGTGGTCGCCCGTGGCGCCGGCTCGAGCGTCGCCGGCCAGGCGATCGGTCCCGGGATCGTCGTCGACTGCTTCAAGCTGGACGCCGTCCTCGCGATCGACCCGGACGCGCGCGTCGCCCGCGTGCAGCCGGGCGTCGTGCAGGCGGCGCTGAACGCGGCTGCCGCCTCGTTCGGGCTGGAGTTCGGCCCCGACACGTCCACGGTCGACCAGGCGACGATCGGCGGCATGGTGGGCAACAACTCGTCCGGCTCCCGGTCCATCGTGTACGGCGAGAGCAAGGACAAGGTGCTGCGCGTGACCGGCGTGCTGGCCGGCGGCGAGCACACCGTGTTCGGGCCGTGTCGCGGCGGCGACCTCGTCACCGGCATCGGCGGCCCCGCCGGTGAGAGGCTCGCGGCGGCGCTCGCGCGGGTGCGCGAGCGGTACCGCGAGCCCATCGCCACCGGCTTCCCCCACACCAGCCGCTGCACCTCCGGCTACAACCTGCGCGAGCTGCTGGCGCCCGAGCCCAACCTCGGCCGCCTGCTCGCGGGCTCCGAGGGTTCGCTCGCACTCTTCACCGAACTCGAGGTGAAGCTGGACCCTCGCCCCGCCCGCCGCGTTGGGGCGGCTCTGACCTTCGCCGGCCTGCGCGCCGCTCTCGAAGCCAACGTCTCCATCCTCGAGACGGGACCCTCGGCGGTCGAGTTCCTCGACCTCGTGCCGCTCAGGATGGCCTCCAGCCTCACGCGGTACCGCCACATGGCGCCGCTGCTCGCCGGCGACGAGGCCGCGCTGCTCACGGTCGAGTACCAAGGTACGGAGGAGGAGGCGCGCGTCGGGTTGGGTCGCCTGCGCGCTCTCTCCGGCGACCTCGGCGCCGTGCAGACCGTGTGGATGGAGGAGCCGGAGACGCTCGCCGAGTCGGCCTCCCTGCGCCGTGCGGTGCTGCCGCTCCTCATGGGCGCGCCGGGCGCGGAGCGTCCCGCCGCGTTCGTCGAAGACGTGGCGGTCGCTCCGGAGCGGCTCGCCGACTTCGTGGCCGATCTGCAGCGGCTCCTCGCCGCTCACGGCACGCGCGCCAGCTTCACCGGCCACGCCTCCGCCGGCTGCCTGCACCTGCGGCCCATGCTCGACCTCAAGTCGGCCTCGGGTGTGGCGCGCATGGAGGCGCTGGCACGCGAGGTCGGTGACCTCGTGGCCGGGTACCACGGCGCCCTGTCCGGCGAGCACGGCTGCGGGCGCTCGCGCAGCTGGTTCCTGCCGCGCCTCCTGGGACCCGAGCTCTACGCCGCCATGGAGGCGCTCAAGGACTCGTTCGACCCCGCACGGCTGCTCAACCCGGGGGTGGTGGTGGACGGCCCGCCGGTCACGGAGTCGCTGCGCTTCGGGGCCGACTACCGCGGCGACCACGCCTGGGAACCCCGTCTCTCGTACGCCGCCGAGGGCGGGTTCGGTGCGGCGGTCGAGCGGTGCTTCGGCGCCGGGCTCTGCAAGAAGCTCACCGGCGCCATGTGCCCGCCCGGGACGGTCACGCACGACGAAGCGCGCACCACCAGGGCGCGAGCCAACGCCCTGCAGGGGGTGGTCTGCGGAGCCGTCCCGCTGGGAGCCGTGGGCGAGGCTGAGTTCCGCGAGGTGCTCGGCACCTGCGTCGCCTGCAAGGCCTGCAAGGCGGAATGCCCGGCGGGCGTGGACATGGCGGCGCTCAAGGCGGAGTGGCTGGCGGAGGTGCGAGCGCGCGCGAGGGTCCCGCTGCTGGCGCGCGCCGTCGGCGACTTCCGCCGGCTGGCGGCGCTGGCGGCTCCGGTGGCCCCTCTGGTCGATCGAGTGGCGAAGACGCGCGCGGTGCGCGCTGCGGCGGACAGAGCCGGCGTCGCCCACCGGCGGCCGCTGCCTCGCTTCGTCCGGCGGCCGCTCACCCGGCGCCTGGACGGCGCCGGCGCCCCCGCGCATGGACGCGCGGCTGTCCTGTTCGTCGACTGCTTCGTGCAGTACCAGGAGCCGGGCATCGGCGAGGCGCTGGCCCGGCTGCTGACCGCCGCCGGCGTCCGCCTCGTGGTCGCCGACGTGGGCTGCTGCGGCAGGACGGCGCTCTCCACGGGGCAGGTCGAGAAGGCGCGGGCCATGGCGGCCCGCGCCCTGGACGGCCTCTCCCCGCATGCGGCGGAGGGTGTCGACATCCTGTTCGCCGAGCCGTCCTGCCTGTCCATGGCCCGCGACGACTGGGCGCGGCTGCTGCCCGGTGACCCCCGGGTCGGGGTCGTGGCGGCCGCGAGCAGGCCCGCGCTGGCGCTCGTCGCCGACCTGGCCGCCAACGGCCGCCTTCGGTTCCGGGCGGGCGGCCGCGCCCTCCTGCACAGCCACTGTCACGAGAAGGCGCTCGAGTTGGCCGACGCCACACTCGCCGCGCTCGCCGCCGTGCCCGGCCTCGAGGTGGAAGACCCGGAGGCCGGCTGCTGCGGCATGGCCGGCGTGTTCGGGTACGAGGCCGAGCACTACGAGCTCAGCGCAGGCATGGCCGAACGCACGCTCCTGCCCGCCGTGCGCCGGGCGGCCCCCGATACGGCGGTGCTGGCCACCGGCACCTCGTGCCGCACGCAGATCCGTGACCTCACGGGCCGGCGCGTCGCACATCCCCTCGAGTTCCTGGCCGGCCGCCTCGTCACCTGACCGCGGCAGTCCGGCCGGGACCGTGTACGATGCATCCGTGGACTGGGTCATCCTGATCGTCGGCGTGGCGGGACTCCTGGTGGCCGGCTACGGCCTGGCGACACTGACCACGCGCGCCATCCGCTCGCGGCACTACCTGGACATCGTCCTCGCCGTGGCCGTGGTGGTCGTGGTCGTCGCCGTGCTCGTCGCCCTCGGCGACCGTCTCGTGCGCTAGCGCACGCACTAAGGTTCCTTCCAGGGTTGCCGATAATCGGAGGGCCGGTCGGAGGGAATCGGCACGGGTGCCCCGAATCCCGTAGTCGCGGTGCAGCGACTGCGGGTGCGGCGCGCCGGGTGCCGGCCTCCGGTGGTGCGACCCGGCGTCGCAGCCCCCGACCCCGGCAGGAGAGTGAGCAGATGGCCAGACGGATCCTCGTGGTCGACGACGAGCCGGACATCCGGCGGCTCGTCGCCGAGGCGCTCCAGTCGAGCGGGTACGACGTGCAGACGGCGGCGAACGGCGTCGAGGCGGTCCGCACCGCGACGCTGTTCCTCCCCGACCTCGTGCTCCTCGACATCATGATGCCGGACATGGACGGCTTCACCGTCTACGAGAAGCTGCGGGACAGGCCGTGCGAGCTGCGGTCGCCGATCATCTTCCTGACCGCGCGCCGCGAGATCAACGACAAGCTCCTCGGGTTCGAGAAGGGCGCGGCCGACTACGTCACCAAGCCCTTCCACATCAAGGAGCTGATCGCCCGGGTCAAGGTACACCTGGGAGAGCTGGGGCCGCCCAGGGGCGACATCCCCAACCCCATGACCGACCGCGAGCTGGAGGTGCTGCGTCTGCTCGCGGGCGGCAAGACGTACAAGCAGGTGGCGCGGGCGCTCGACCTCAGTCAGAGCACGGTGCGCAACCACCTGCACAACGTGTACCACAAGCTGAACGTGGTGGACCGGGCACAAGCGGTCATCGTCAGCCGGGAGAACGGCTGGATCTGACGGCTGCGCCCGGCGGAGCGTGTGCGACGAGGGCCGGCGGTCAGCCGGCCCTTCGCACGTACGGGGATCTCAGGAAGCCTGGAACGGCAGATCCGGGAGCGACCAGGCGGGCGCCTCGCTGCGGCGCTCGCTGCGCCGGCACTCCGTGAAGGGACCGGCGCCGCTGACCCAGCGCGGCCGCCGCCGCTCGCCGACGCGCCGGTCGATGACCACGCGCACGTCGTCCCGGCCGGCGAACTCGGTGCTCAGCTTCTCGTAGAAGAACCCCTCGAGCTGACGGGGGATCACGATGATCCGCGGCTCGGTGCTCGTCATGGGCATACGGGACCTCCTCAGACACCCTGACGGTACCACCAGGGTCGGCGAGTCATTCGCCGTCCGCCGGTCGTTCTCCTTGGCCGAGCCTGACGTCCGGCGCACCGGTGTTGCCCGGGCGGGCAACGGCCGCGGCCGCGCCCAGACGAGCGCCGGTGACGGCCGCGCGTCCGGGCCGGTCAGGCCGGTTCGCCCTTCGGTGCCTCGGCCTCCTGCCCGTCCGTACCGTCGGCCTCCTCACCTGCCCCCTTCACGTGACTCGTGAGGAGGAGCGCGCACAGCCCGCCGGCCACGGCCAGCACCACGGCGACGATGAACGTGCTCGCCATCGCGTCGGTGAACCAGCGCATGAACAGCTCCTCCATCATCCGTTTCGCCATGGCGGGCATGCCGCTGCCCGCGTCGGGGATGCTCAGTTGCATGGAGCCGCTGCCGGCAGCGGCGATGATCCTCTCCTTGACGGCTGCAGGGATCTGGCTGATGCCCTGGATGCCCTCGGTGATGGTGGCCGCGACCCGGTTCTGCAGCACGGCCCCCAGGATCGCGATGCCCATGAGGCTGCCGACCTGGCGCGTGGTCGAGAGCACGCCGGAGGCGTTGCCCACGCGCTCCTTCGGCGCCGTCGCCATGACGGCCGACGTCACCGGTGCGATGGCGAATCCGATACCGATGCCCGAGAGCACGAACGGCACCACCAGGTCGGCAGGGGACGTGTCGGGCGCGATCTTCTCGATGCCCGGCAGCAGACCCGCCATCCAGGCGAGGCCGACAGCCAGGAGGAACATGCCGCCGGCCACGATCCACTTGCTCCCCAGCTTGTCGGACAGCGTCCCCGCGGCGGGGGCCGCGAAGATGATGACGACCGACATCGGCGCCATCACGAGGCCCGCCTTGATGGCGCTGTAGCCCAGCACCGACTGCAGGAAGATCGGGATGATGAAGAAGGCGCCCATCATCGCGGCGCTCAGCAGCAGACCGGTCGCGTTGCCGGCGGCGAAGTTGAGGCTGCGGAAGAGCGAGAAGTCGATGAGCGGCTGCCGCACGCGGTGCTCGCGCCAGAAGAAGACCAGGAACGCCACCACGGCGAAGGCGAACAGGCCGAGGATGGTGGCCGAGGTCCAGCCGTAGTCCTGCCCCTCGATCAGCGCGAAGGTCAGGGCGAAGAGCGACGCGGTGATGAGGCCCACGCCGGGCAAGTCGAGCGATTCGACCGCCGTCGGGTTCTTGCTCTCGGGCACGATGCGGAGCGCAAGGACGACACCGAGGATCCCGATGGGGATGTTGACGAGGAAGATCCAGCGCCAGCTGCCCTCGACCGAGGGCCACGTCGCGTACTGGACGATGATGCCGCCCAGGGTGGGGCCGATGGCGGTGGCCAGGCCGGAGACGCCGCCCCACACGCCCATGGCGGCGCCGCGCCTGCCGGGAGGGAAGACGTCCGACACGATGCTCAGCGTGGCCGGCATCATCGCCGCGCCGCCGATCCCCTGCAGGACGCGGAAGCCGATGAGCAGGTAGATGTCCGGCGCGAGGCCGCAGGCGGCGGAGCCCACCGTGAACAGTCCCATGCCCAGCACGAACAGCTTGCGCCGTCCCCACAGGTCGCCGAAGCGGCCGAGGGTCACGAGAAGGACGGCGAACGCCAGGATGTAGGCGTTCATCACCCACTGGATGTTGGAGAAGGGAGTGTCGCAGTAGTCCTGGATGTGCGGGATGGCGATGTTCACGATCGTGCCGTCGAGCAGGAGCATGAACAGGCCGAGGCAGAGGATCGTGAGCACGGCCCACGGGTTGCGGGCCGTGCCGGACGGCCCGGCTTCGGCCGGTCTCGACGACATCGTGGTCATGGGCGACTGCTTCCTTTCAGCTCGCTGGTGAGGTCCGTGAGGAACGCGATCAGGGTGCCGGAGTCGATGGCAGGGTGCCGCTGGAAGACGACGTCGATGTGCCGCTGCCACTCCCGGTGCGTGCTCTCGGCGTATCGCTCCGCAGCTCCCGCGAGACGGACCAGGACCACGCGCCGGTCGTCCGGGTCCGCTTCGCGTCGTGCGACGCCCTTCTCGATGAGCCGTGCGACGAGCTCGCTGGCGGCCGCCGGCGAGATCTCCAGGCCGGCGGCGAACTCGCTCATCGTCACCCGCCGATGATGCGAGAGGAACACGACGGCCTCGAGCTGGCGGCCGGTGAGCCGTGCCGTCGAAGAGGAACGCGCGCCGCGTGCGGGATGCGGCGCGCTCTCGTAGAGCGCCACGGCGAGCTCGGGGAGCAGGCGCGCGAGCTCCCCGGCGACGTCGCCGGTACTCGGGCGGGAGGTGTCGGTCGCGGTCTTCACTTCGGATACCTAAGTATACGGGGTCCGAAGCATCAGCGCAACTGCGAGGCGGGGCGCCGCCCGCTACACTCGCGCTCGTGATCCCGCTCCACGACGACAATCCCACGCGCCGGTTTCCCGCCGTCACGGTCGCGCTCATCGTCGCCAACGTGACCGTCTTCGCCGTCCAGCTCTCCCTGCCCCGATGGGGCATCGCGCCGGACGGCTGGTACTACCTCTTCGGGGTACGGCCCTTCGAGCTCACCCGGCACGTGGACCTGCCGCCGTTCGCGTGGTTCCCCTGGTGGGCGACCCTGTTCACGTCCTTGTTCGTGCACGGGGGCTGGCTGCATCTCATCTTCAACCTGTGGTACCTGTGGATCTTCGGCAACAACGTCGAGGATGCGATGACGAGACCCAGGTTCGGGGCGTTCTACCTCGCCTGCGGGCTCGTGGCGACGGGGGCGCAGGTGCTCGTGGCGCCGGCCAGCGAGGTGCCGATCGTCGGGGCCAGCGGCGCGATCGCCGGGATCCTCGGCGCGTACCTCGTGCTCCATCCGCGGGCCCGCGTCCTCACGGTGATCCCGCTGCTCGTCGTGTGGCCCGTGTTCGAGGTCCCGGCGTGGATCCTTCTGGTCGTCTGGTTCCTGCTCCAGGGCGTCGGCGGCGCGCAGTCGTACGGCTCTGGCGAAGCCGGCGTGGCGTTCTTCGCCCACATCGGCGGGTTCGTCGCCGGGATGGCGCTCGTCTGGGTGTTCGTGCGGCGGGGGCCGCGGCGCCGAAGCGGCCGGGCCGCGCCCGGCCGACGGCGGGTGTAAGCTTCGGTCACGGGCGCGAGCCGCGAGGTCGTCGGGGCGAGGCCGCCGACCACCACAGATGATCGCCGACTACCACATCCACACCAGCATGTGCCGCCATGCGGAGGGCACGGCGCGCGACTACGTCGAGCGCGCCGTCCGGCTCGGCATGCGCGCGATGGGATTCGCCGATCACTTGCCGTTCCTCGGCGGCTGGGAGCCGAGGTACGACCTCAGCGACGACTGGGCCATGCGTCCGGACGAGCTGGACGACTACGTCACGCTCGTCCAGGGCCTCGCCCGGGAGTACGCAGCCGACGTGCGCATCGTGCTCGGCATCGAGGCGGACTTCATCCCCGAGACGCTCGAAGAGACGGCGGCCGTACTCGACCAGTATCCGTTCGAGTACGTCATCGGGTCGGTCCACGTCGTCGGGGACCGGTTCGGGTTCGACCATCCGGAGATGGAGGGACGCTTGGCGGATTACGGTCTCGACCGCATCCACCTCGAAAGCCTGGACCTCATGCGGCAGGCCGCCGAGACGGGCTTGTTCCACGTGGCCGGCCACCTCGACCACGCCGTCAAGTTCGGCGTCCCCGAGGACCGGGAGGCGGTGGCGGCCGCCGCGAGCACGGCGCTGCGCGCCGTGGCGGCGGCCGGCATGACGCTCGAGGTCAACACCGGCGGCCTGCGAAAGCCCTTCGGCAGGCCGTTCCCGGCGCCGGCGCTCCTCCGTGAGGCGCACGACCTGGGCATCCCGCTCGTCCTGGGCTCGGACGCCCACCGTCCGGACGACGTGGGCCACGGGTTCGACGCCGCCGCCGCTTTGGCCCGTGCGGCCGGCTACGCCACGGTGCGGTCGCTCGCCTCGGACGAGCAGGAGGAGCTCCCGTGAACCGCGTCGGCACGCGCATCGCCGCCATCTTCAACCCGCACTCCGGCGGCGGCGGGTACCGGCGCGACGTGCCGCTCATCTTCTCCGCCCTTCGCGGCCTCGGGTACGAGGTCGAGGAGCTCCAGACGAAGGAGTCCGGCGACGCCACCCGGCTGGCCCGGGAGGCCGTCGCCGCCGGGTTCGACGTCGTCGCCGCCGTCGGCGGCGACGGCACCGTCAACGAGACGATCAACGGCCTCGCGTGCAGCGACGTGCCGCTCGCCATCATCCCCACCGGTACCGTCAACGTCCTCGCCATGGAGCTCGGTATCCCGCTCGACCCGCCGGACGCCGTGCGTCTGCTGGGCGGCGACGCCGGCCACATCTCCTGGATCGACCTCGGCCTGGCCGGCGACCGCTACTTCGGCCTCATGGCGGGGGTCGGCATGGACGCCGCCGTGGTCGCTTCGCTGCACCCCACCCTGAAGAAGGCCCTCAAGGAGGCGGCGTTCGCGGTGCAGGGGCTGGCCACGTATCTCACGCACGAGGAGCCGCTCATCCGCGTGACCAGCGAGGAGCGTACGGTGGAGGGCTACTTCGCCGTCTTCGGCAACTCGTCCAACTACGGCGGCGCGTTCGGCATCACGCCGCTCGCCGACATGCGCGACGGTCTGCTGGACGTGTGCGTGCTCAAGGACAAGTCGTTCGTGAGCACCGTCTGGTACTGGACGGCGGCGCTCATCAACGCGCACATCAAACACCCCAAGGTCGAGTACTTCCGCACCGAGAACGCCAGGATCACCACCGTGGAGGACGGCAAGGAGGTGCTGGTGCAGACCGACGGCGAGCTGGCGGGAAGCCTGCCGATGGACTGCAAGGTCGTGCCCCGCGCCCTGCGTGTCGTGGTGCCGTGACGCTCGCCGTTGCCCGTCCGGGGGAGGGCGGGCGGCGCTGACGTGGTCCGTACGCGCGAAGGCCGCCGGCCGGGGCACGGAGGGCCCCGGCCGGCGGCCTTCGTCACTCGGGCGTCAGAGGCCCATCACCTGTGCGAGCCTGCGCAGGCGCTCTGTGTAGTCGTTGCGGACCTTGGGATCGCGCCGGCGCAACTCTTCGGGCGTCGCCACCGGCACCACCTTGAACGCCGGGTTGTCGAAGACGCGCAGCTCGAGCGAGTCGCCCGGCACCGACGGGCGGTCCTTGAACAGCTTGCCGAGCAGGTAGTGCGTGGTCTCTTCGCCCACCGTGAGCACGTAGTGGGGCGTCGTGATCGTGAGTTCCTTCGAGAGGTACGGGTAGCAGTGGTCGAGCTCCTGCGGCAGTGGGCCGCGCACGGCGCCGTCGCTGCGCGGCACGCACTTGACGAGCGCCGTGACGTACACCTTGTCGCGGCTCTCCGCGAGGGCGGGCATGAACTCGGCGAGTCCGTCGAGCAGCGACTGGCCGGCCAGGCCGCCGTCCTGTTCGTCTGCAGGGTCGGTGTGGAGCGCGACGACCATCACCGAGCAGTGCGGGTGGCCGCCGCCGGGTACGGCGCGGAGTCGGTTGGCAACGAGCTCCTCGCAGAGGGTGCACGTGCCGACGCTCCGCGCCAGGTTGTCGAGTTGTTCGACCGCGTCTTCCATGGGAGTCTCCTTGGTCGGTCCGGCCGCGTGCGGCGGGCGGTCAGGCGCCTGGCCTGATGAGGCGGTACTCGCAGGAGAGGGCGCCGGGCAGGCCCGCGAGCACGAGCATGAGCTCGCCGCCGAACGGGGCGAGCACCAGGTTGAGGTCCTCGAACTCGAGGGAGATGTACTTCGCCTCGGGCTTGCCGAACTCGGCCGAGAGCCTCGCGGCGATGTCGATGACGCCGGCCACCTGGGCGGCCACGGCGTCGGGCTGGATCTCAGGTCCCGCATCGGCGGCCACCACGAAGCCGTCGCGCGAGACGAGCAGGGCGGCGAGGATGCCCGGGATCTCGCGGTACGGAGCCAGCTGGGCGGCGAGGGTGTCGGCCTGGTCGGTCATGACGCCTCCAAGGCGGTCTCGAGTTGGGCGCGCACGGCAGCGGCGAACGTCTCCGCGTGCGCCGCGTCGGCGAACGTGCGGGTGAGGCCGTCCCTGCGGCCGGCCAGTTCACTGAGGAAGATGGAGGTGCGAGGCACGGGCGAGCCGTCTGTGTCGGGCACGGCGCCGTCCAGCGGGAGCTGGAGGAGCGTGTCGCCCGTCACGAACAGCCGGCTGGTCTCACGCCCGGAGAGCCGCACCTTGACCCGTACGACCACGCCCTCCGGCGCCTGCTGGCTGCTGACGTCGATCTCCACAACCGAAGACTAGCGAGGCGCATGGGGAGTGGCAAGACGCGGGCCGTACAGCCGGCCCGCAGGCCGCCCGGGTGGCGAGGCCGGCTCACGCCGCCGCGCCTCCCGGACCTTCGATCACTGGGCGGCCGCCAGGGGGATGACCGTGCCGGCGACCTCGGTGGAGAGCGCCGCCGGTTGCGCCTCGTCCTGTGCCGCGGTGAGCAGGTCCTCGATGCTGCGCACCGTGGGGAAGGAGGAGACGCCGGTCGCCACCGTCTGGCGGCGCCCGGCGATGAGGCCGCCGGCCACGTCGTGGGCGACGACGGCGGCCGTCTCACGCGCCTCCGAGAGCGACACGCCCGGCAACACCATGACGATCGCGTCCGGACGCACGCGGAAGGCTCGTCCGTCGGCGCCCACGCGGCGCTCGGCTCGCCGCGCCACCCCGCGCACCAGTTCTTCGCTGCGCTGCTCCCCGAGGAAGTTGCGGCTGTCCTCGTAGTGCTCCAGCCGCAGGTACACCACGCTCAGCGGGCGATGCTCGTCGAGCGCCGTCGCCGTGGAGACCTCGAGGAAGCCGGGAAGACAGGCCATCGTGGAGAGGCCGGTGCCCGGATCGACCTTGGGCACGTGTGCCTGGCGGCGGCGCCGTTCGGCGACCGGTCGCCGCCGTACGCGGGTCGCGGCGACGCAGCCGCCCGCGACGAGGACGATCAGCTTGGCGGCGGCGCCGATGCGGGTGCCGCCCATGGTGGGATCGGCGATGGCCAGGATCACGAGCAGCAGCAGCGACGGGCCGACGAGGAACGGCCAGTCGGCGCGCGGAGCGCCGGCGAGCTGGCCGAAGGCGAGGAAGGGGACGGCCACGAGCAGCCAGCTGCCCGACCCGCCGGAGAGCGCGAGTGCGATGCCGAGACACGCCCAGTCGAGCACCACGAACGTGTGCGCGAGGTCCTCGGGCCGCCGGCCCGCGACCCGCATGGAGTAGACGCCGTAGAGGACGCCGGCCACGGCCGGCGCGACCGCGGCGCGCTCGCCGAGCGCCAGCGCCAGCGCCGTGACGAGCAGGAAGAAGAGGGTCCTGTAGCGCGCTCGCAGGAGAGCCGGGTCGGGGCGTCTGCGAGAAAGACGGCTCACCCGGTGGCCGTCCGGGTCATGCAGGGCGTGAGCGGTGCGTGCATGCACGACTATTCTCACACTGTGAGGCAAATCCTTCAAGGTGTGGTACAGGGTTATGCTTCGGTGTCCGATACGCCCTCTCCCGGCCGGCGGAACACGCCCCGGAGACACGCGATCTGCATCCCCGGCGTCTTCCGCCATCGCGAGGGATGCGGTCGCGGGGTCATGCGGCGGCTGGCACCCGAGGCGCGGCATTCTGTAGAATGCGATGCTCCCATGGAACGCCAGCTCTTCTTCTCCGGGAACGAAGCCATCGCCCACGGCGCCGTGCGCGCCGGGGCCCGGTTCGCGTGCGGGTATCCCGGCACGCCGTCCACGGAGATCGTCGAGACGGCCGCGAGGCTCGAGGGCATCCACAGCCAGTGGTGCGTCAACGAGAAGGTGGCGCTGGAGACCGCGGTCGGCGCGTCGCTGGCGGGCGTCCGCACCATCGTGACGATGAAGCACGTCGGCCTCAACGTCGCCGCCGATCCCCTGATGACCCTGTCGCTCACCGGCGTCAACGCCGGGCTCGTGATCGTCAGTGCCGACGATCCCGGCATGCACTCGTCCCAGAACGAGCAGGACAACCGCGCTTACGCGAAGTTCGCCAAGATCCCCATGCTCGAGCCGTCGGACAGCCAGGAGGCCTACGACTTCGTGGCCGAGGCGTTCGCGCTCTCCGAGGAGTTCGACACGCCGGTCCTGCTGCGGACCACGACGCGGATCTCGCACGGCCGCGGGCAGGTGGTGCCGCGCGTGCCGGTCGAGGCGCCGGCGCGCGAGTATGCGCGGGACATGAGCAAGTACGTCATGGTCCCGCAGTACGCGCGCCAGCGGAACCGGGTGGTCCTGGAACGCCTCGAGAAGCTCCGCCGGCGGGCGGAGGAGAGCCCGCTCAACGTGCTCGAGGCGGGCTCGTCCGACTTCGGCATCATCGCCTCCGGCGTGGCGTACACCTACGCCCGCGAGGCCTTCCCCAAGGCCTGGTTCCTCAAGCTCGGCATGTCGCACCCTCTGCCGTACGCCAAGGTGGCACGCCTGTACGAGCACGTCTCCCGCGTGGCCGTGGTGGAGGAGCTCGACCCCTTCTTCGAGGAACAGATCCGGGCCCTCGGCCTGCCGGTCGTCGGCAAGGAGGCCATCCCGTCAGACGGCGAGCTCGACCAGGAGATCGTCTTCCGCGCGCTCGAGCCGTACGTGCTGCGCAAGCCGCCGCGGCGCCGGAGGCCGGTCATGCCGCCGGCGCCGAGGCTCTCGGCGCCGCCTCAGCCGGCGCCCGGCCTCCCGGTGCGTCCGCCGGTGCTCTGCCCGGGCTGCTCGCACCGCTCCGTCTTCGCCGCCCTGCGCCGCCGCAAGCTGGCGCCCATGGGCGACATCGGCTGCTACACGCTCGGCTCGCTGCCGCCGCTCCTCGCCCTGGACAGCTGCCTGTGCATGGGCGCCAGCGTCGGCATGATGGCCGGCTTCAACAAGGCGCTCGGCAAGAAGGCCGCCGTCGGCGTCATCGGCGACTCGACGTTCTTCCACTCCGGCATCACGCCGCTCATCGACGCCTTCTACAACGAAGTCGAGGGCATGCTCGTCGTCCTCGACAACCGCACCACCGCGATGACCGGTCACCAGGGGCATCCGGGGACCGGCATTCAGCCGGACCGCGCCCAGGGACCCGCCGTCGACATCCAGAGGCTGTGCGAGGGCATCGGCGTGCGCTGCGTCACGGTGGACGCCACCGACCACAAGGCGCTCGACGTGGCCGTCAAGGAGGAGGCCGCCGCTCCGGGGCTCGGCGTCATCGTCGCGCTGGCACCGTGCGTGCTCATGACCCGGCACCGGGCCGGCGAGGTCGTCGTCGACGACGAGCGCTGCAATCTCTGCGGCCTGTGCGTCGACATCGGGTGTCCGGCCATCGCGCCGGGAGACGGCGCGGTCGCCGTGCTCGAGTCCTGCACCGGCTGCGGCCTCTGCGTCGAGGTGTGCAGACGCGGCGCGCTCAGCCTCGCCGAGACGGTGGAGTGCTGATGAACGGCAGCGTCACCGTCTCGCTGGTGGGCGTCGGCGGTCAGGGTATCCTCCTAGGAGCCGCGATCCTCGCCGAGACCGCGTCGCTCGCCGGTCTGCAGGTCAAGGCGAGCGAGGTCAAGGGCATGGCGCAGCGCGGCGGGAGCGTGCTCAGCACGGTGCGCTTCGGCGAGCGTGTCTGGTCGCCGGTCTCGCCGCACGCGGACGTGGTCATCGCGACGGAGCTTCTGGAGGGTATCCGCGGCATGGAGCTCCTCGGCTCGCGCGGCACGATGGTCTGCGCGGCGACCACCCGCATCACGCCCGGCAGCGTGCTGCGCCGTGAGGAAGAGTACCCCGACGACCTCGCCGGCGCGGCGGAGCTCCGCGGCGTCCGGCTGCTGGCCGTCGACGCCGAAGGCATCGCCCGCGAGGCGGGCACGCTCCGCGCCGTGAACGTCGCCCTCATCGGTGCGGCCTCGACGGTCCTGCCCTTCACGTCGGAGCAGTGGCACGCCGGCCTGGAGGCCGCGGTGCCGGCCAAGATCCTCGAAGTCAATCTGCGCGCGTTCGAGCTCGGACGCGCCGCGGTAGCGACCCAGGAGGTCGAGTCGTGAAGGTCAAGCAGCTCACCGTGTTCCTCGAGAATCGCAGCGGCCGTCTGGCCGAGGTGGCCGACATACTCGGGCAGGCCGGCATCAACATCCGCGGGTTCTCCACCACCGAGGCGGCGGAGTACGGCATCGTCCGGCTCATCCTCACGGACCCCGAGCGCGGCCGCGAGCTGCTCCACGACGCGGGGTTCACGACGCACTTCTCGGAGGTGCTCTGCGTCAAGGTCGACGACGTGCCCGGCGGCCTCGCCGGCGTGCTCGAGCAGCTGGCCGCCGCCGGCGTCTCGATCGACTATCTCTACAGCATCTCCTTCTGGAACATCTGCTTCGCGGTGCGCGACATCGATCGTGCCGTCGAGTTGCTCAAGGACAAGGTCAGGCTGCTCAGCGACGCGGAGGTGCGGGCGCTGTGAGCGTGTCGACCGAGGAGCATCTCGGCAGGGACGCCGCCGGCGGGCTGACCTGGCAGCCGGCGGCCGAGACCATGCCGCGGGAGGAGCTGCGTGCGCTCCAGCTGGAGCGGCTGCAGGCGACGCTCGAGAACGCCTACGAGAACGTCCCGTTCTACCGCAAGAAGATGGACGAGCTCGGCGTCGAGCCGGGCGACGTGACCGGCCTCGACGCCGTTTCCAGCCTGCCCTTCACCACCAAGATCGACCTGCGCGACCACTATCCCTTCGGCATGTTCGCGCGGCCTCGCGACCGGGTGGTTCGCGTGCACGCCAGCTCCGGCACGACGGGCAACCCCACCACCGTGGGATACACCCGTGCCGACATCGACACGTGGGGCGACCTCATCGCCCGCACGCTGGCCGCCGGCGGTGTCGCGCCGGGAGACCTCCTGCAGAACGCCTACGGCTACGGCCTGTTCACCGGCGGCCTCGGCCTGCACTTCGGCGCCGAGCGCCTGGGCTGCACGGTCGTGCCCATCTCGGGCGGCAACACCGAGCGGCAGCTCAAGATCATGCGCGACTTCGGCGCCACCGCCTTGAGCTGCACCCCGTCCTACGCCATGTACCTGGCCGACGCCGCGCGCGACCGCGGCCTGCGGCCGGAGGACCTCCCCGTCCGCGTCGGCTTCCACGGGGCGGAGCCCTGGACCAACGAGCTGCGGACGCAGATCGAGTCTGGCCTGGGCGAGCACGCGCTGGACATCTACGGTCTCAGCGAGATGGGCGGGCCCGGCGTCGCCTTCGAGTGCCTGTGCAAGGGCGGCATGCATATCAACGAGGACCACTATCTCGCCGAAGTCATCGATCCCGAGACGCTGCGACCGCTCCCGCCCGGGGAGATCGGGGAGCTCGTGTTCACGACGCTCAGCCGGGAGGCGCAGCCCCTGCTGCGGTACCGCACCCGCGACCTCTGCGCCCTCATCGCCGAGCCGTGCGCCTGCGGCCGCACCAGCGTGCGAATGAGCAAGCCCATCGGCCGCAGCGACGACATGCTCATCATCAGGGGCGTCAACGTCTTCCCGAGCCAGATCGAAGAAGTCCTCATGAGCATCCCGGCCATCGAGCCGCACTACCAGATCGTGGTCGACCGCAAGGGCTACCTGGACGTGATCGAGGTCTGGGTCGAGGTGGGCGAAGACCTGTTCGCCGAGACCATGGGCGACCTGGAGCGCTTCCAGAAGAGCGTCCAGGCGCAGATCTACAACGTGCTGAACATCCAGGTGGCGGTCAAGCTCAAGGAGCCCAAGACCATCCAGCGCTCCGAGGGCAAGGCCGTGCGCGTCGTCGACAGGCGCACAGCGCTGTGAGCATGTAGAAGGCCGTCGCGGACGGGCTGGACGGTCTGCTGACGTGGCGATGCCGCTCGTGACACGCCGCCTCACCCTGCGCCCGCTGACCGCCGCCGATGGCGGCGACGTGTACGCCGTGTTCGCGGCGCCCGAGGTCATGCGGTCCTGGAACAGCGCTCCACCTCGCGACGTCGTCGAGGCGGGAGAGTGGGCGGCGCACTTCGCGGACATGCAGCGCCGCCTCGGGTATGCGCACTGGCGCGTGAGCGAACGGGCCGGCGACCGCCTGGTCGGCATCGCCGGCCTTCAGCCGCTCGACGGCGGCCCAGATGTGGAGCTCACGTACGCGCTCGAACCGTCCACCTGGGGCATCGGCTACGCCACGGAGGCGGCAGCCGCCGCGCTGGAGTACGGCTTCGAGGAGGCGAGACTCGACAGGATCGTGGCCATCGCGGGTCCTGGGAACGCGGCATCGCTGCACGTGCTCGAGAAGCTGGGCATGCGCCGGTGCGGCGAGGCCGAGCACTGGGGCAGGACCTGGTCGAGGTACGACCTCACCGCCGCCGACTGGCGCGCGGAGCGGGCGGCGGCCACGCCGCCGCTGGTCACGGAGCGGCTCGAGCTGCGGCGCTTCACGCCGGCGGACCTCGAGCCGCTCCTCACGGTGTTCGGCGACCCCGACGTGATGCGGTTCGTGGGCGCCGAGCGCCGGCCTCTCGACCGAAAGGGAGTGGCTACCCTGTTGGCCGGCGCCGAGGCGCAGTGGCAGCGGCATGGTCTGGGCCTGCTGGCGGTCGTCGAGCGTGGGACGGGGCGGCTCATCGGCGAGGCCGGCCTGCAGCCGCTCGAGGCGGGCCCCGACATCGAGGTCGGGTACACGCTGGCGCGCGCCGCGTGGGGTCGCGGCTACGCGACCGAGGCGGCGCGCGCCGTCCTGCTCTGGGCGTTCGCCAGGCTGCGCCTGCATCGCGTGATCGCGGTCGCCGATCCGGCCAACGGAGCCTCGCTCCAGGTGCTCGGCAAGCTCGGCATGCGGCGGCTCGGCATGCGGCACTGCTACGGCGCTCAGATGGTGGAGTCCGCGCTGTCACTCGGCGAGTGGCGGGCGGGCGCCGGCCCGGCGCCCGCCCGGCCGTGAGGTCGCCGGAGCCGCGACCGCCGGCTCGCTGCAGGCAGCCGGCGCGGCCTCGTGTCCGGGCGGCTATACTCGAGTGGTGACTCCGCCCGATTCAGCCCTGCGACCGCTGCGCGGTCTGCGTCTCGATCTCTCGCAGCGCACGAGCGCCGTCGAGGAGCTGCCCGCCGAGGTCGCGCGCCGCTGGCTCGGCGGCCGCGGCCTCGGCGCGTACGTGGCGCTGCGCGAGCGGCTGTACGCCGTAGAGCCGCTCGCGCCGGAGAACCTGCTGGTGTTCGCGCCGGGTCCCCTGACGGGCACCGGCGCCCCCGCCAGCGGCCGCTACAGCGTCACCGGCCGCTCTCCGCTCACCGGCACCGTCTTCGACGGCAACTCCGGCGGCATGTTCGGCACAGCCCTGCGTCGCCTCGGCTGGGACTACCTCGTCGTGACCGGCGCCCTGGACGAGCAGGGGTACGTCACGGTGGGGCTCGGCCCGTCCGCCGAATCCTTCGACGGTCCCGGGGGCGTCTGCGTCCACTCCGCCGGCGAGCTCCGCGGCGCCGAGGTGCCCGTCGCGCTTGCGCGTCTCCGCGAGCTGCATCCGGCCTCTGAAGCCGCCGTCATCGGGCCGGCCGGCGAGCGCGGCGTGCTCTTCGCGAGCATCGTCAACAACCGCGGCCGTTCGATCGGCCGCGGCGGACTCGGCGCCGTCATGGGGTCCAAGCGGCTCAAGGCGCTGGTGATCGGCGGCCGCGGCGAGCACAGGCCGCCGGTCGCCGATCCGGAACGCCTCGCGTTCATCGTGTACGAAGCCGAGAAGCTGCTCAAGGCCAACCCGATCACCTCCACCGCGCTGCCCGAGTTCGGCACGTCGGTCCTGGTCAACGTGCTGGACCAGGCCGGCGCACTGCCCACGCGCAACCACCGGGAAAGCCGGTTCGAGGGCGCCGCCGCCATCTCGGGCGAGGCGCTCAAGCGCGACCACGTGAAACGCCGGTCCGCCTGTCGCGGCTGCATCATCGGCTGCGCCCGCCGCACGGAGGCCGGGGGCCAGAGCGGGGAGGGCCCCGAGTACGAGACTATCTGGGCGTTCGGGGCCCAGTGCGGCGTGAGCGACCTCACGGCGATCGTGCAGGCCAACTACGCCTGCAACCGCGCCGGCATGGACACCATCACCATGGGTTCCACCATCGCCTGCGCCATGGAGCTCACGGAGGTTGGCCTGCTGCCCGACGGCCCGCGGTTCGGCGACGCGCGGGCCGTCCTGGACCTGACCGAGGCCACCGCCGCCGGTGAGGGCCTCGGCGCCGAGCTCGGGTACGGCTCGGCGCGTTTCGCGGCCCGCCGCGGCCGCCCCGAGCTCTCCATGAGCGTCAAGTGCCTCGAGATGCCGGCGTACGACCCCCGCGGCATGAAGGCCCAGGGTCTCGCCTACGCCACCAGCAACCGAGGCGGCTGCCACCTGCGTGCCAACATGCTCGGGCCGGAGATCCTCGGCGTACCCAAGATGGTCGACCGCTTCGCCACCCTCGGCAAGGCCGGGCTGCTCATCAACCTGCAGAACCTGAACGCCGTGCTCGACTCGCTCAGCGTCTGCAAGTTCACCTCCTTCGCGATGAAGGAGGACTACTTCGCCCGCCAGCTCGCCGCCGTGTGGGGCGAACCCGTGGAGCCGCAGGAGCTGCTGCTGCTGGGCGAACGCATCTGGAACGCGGAGAGGCTGTTCAATCTCGCAGCGGGGTTCACGCGTGACGACGACACGCTGCCGGACCGGCTCCTGCACGAGCCCGTGCCGGCCGGGCCGTCCGCCGGTCAGGTTGTAGACTTGCCGCCGATGCTGGACGAGTACTACATCTCGCGCGGCTGGGACGAGGCCGGCGTGCCCACGACGGCCAAGCTCGAGCGCCTCTCGCTGGTCGAGGCCGCCGCGGACGCGGGCGTCGTGCCCGGCGTGCGGCGGCACGCCGAAGCCGCCGCCGGAGACGGCGGGGACGCCGTGCCCGGGAGTGGGGCGAGCTCCGGCGATCCGGTCGCCGCCTCTGGCCAAGAGGCCGGATCGTGAGCTCCGCGGTCCTCGAACAGTTTCGTCAGATCGGCCGGGACCTCTTCGTCGCCGGTGTGATCAGCTCCCACGGCGGCAATCTCAGCGTGCGCATGGGCGACCGCATCCTGATCACCCGGCGGGGGTCGATGCTGGCCCGTCTCGAAGAACGCGACGTCATCGAGACGGGCCTCGACGAGAACGACGCCAACGTGATGCTCGCCAGCACCGAGATCAACGTGCATCGCGCCATCTACCAGGGCACTGCGGCTCAGGCCATCGTCCACGCGCACCCGCCCTACGCCATCGCCCGCTCGCTCATGTGCGACGAGATCGTCCCCATCGACAGTGAAGGCTCGTACCTGCTGCACAAGGTCCCGGTGGTGCACACGGAGCTCACTGCGGGGTCCAAGGAAGTGGCGGACCTGCTGCCCAGGTGGCTCAAGGACTACGACATCGTGATGCTGCGGGGTCACGGGCCGTTCGCCATCGGGCACCTGCTCGAGGAGGCCTATCAGCTCACCAGCGTGCTCGAGATGAGCTGCCGCATCATGACGATCGCCGACGGGTTCAGCGAGCAGATCAAGGAATACCGCAAGGGATCGGACCGCTACGACACCTGGTGAGGCGGGGCCGGCTGCGTCGCCCGCGCCTCCTGCGTCCGCCCGTCAGAGCCCGAGCAGGCCGGCGACCCAGCTGAAGAGCGCGCCGGCTGCGCCGGTGCCCCCCGTGCCCGTCGTCAGCGCTTCGTCGTGCGCATCGACCGCCGTGAGGGGTCCCCTCGCCTGCCTGGGCGCGCCGCTCGGCGTGGCCGTCGGCGTCGGCGTGGGCTTGGGCGGCTTGGTCTTGGTCGGCGTGGGCTTGGGCGTCGGCGCCGCCGTGGTCTTGGTCGGGTCGGGCTTGGGCGTGAGCGTCTTCGTCGCCGAGGGCTTCGGCTTGGGGCTGCCGCTCTCAGGTGCCGATGCGGAGGCCGACGGCGAGTTGGAGGTCTGCATCTTGCCGTCCCACGGACTGAACGACCACGGGAAATCCTTGAAGCTCGGGTGCTTGGAATTCTTGAGCGCAGCGGCGAAGAACTTGCCCCACATGGGCGCGCAGTAGGTGCCGCCGTACGCGCCGTTCATCGGCGAGTTCTTCTCGGCGTCGCCCATCCAGACCGCCGCCGCCAGCTCCGGCGTGTAGCCGCAGTACCACACGTCCCAGCCGTTCTCGGTCGTCCCCGTCTTGCCGGCGCGAGGGTACGGGAAGTACGATCCGGTCGCCGAGCCCGTTCCGCCGGAGGCCACCCGCTCGAGGCATTCGGTGACCACGGAGGCCACGCCGGCGGGAATCGCGCGCTTGCCCCTGGTCTTGGGCTTCCAGTCCAGCGTTCCGTCCTTGCGGTAGACCCGGACGATCGCCTGAGGCTTGTGATGCACGCCGTAGGCGGCGAAGGTGGCGTAG
>JAAZAR010000050.1 GCA_012514235.1 Actinomycetota bacterium | reverse complement strand
GTCTGCGGGGTGATCGGGTAGGCGCAGACCACGTCGGGGTCTATCTGGGCCATCGCCTCGGCGACGGCCTCATTGCCGGTGACGGCGAGGATCTCGGTGTCGGTGGCGGCCACGGTCACTCCTTCTCGTCGGTCTTCATGACGATGGCCTTGGTCGGGCACTCCTTGGCGCAGATACCGCAGCCCTTGCAGTGCTCGAGGTCGACGCCGGTGGCCCGGTCGTTCTCGATGATGATGGAGGCGTCGGGGCAGTAGAAGTAGCACAGCATGCAGCCGTCGCACTTCTCCGTGTCGATCTCGGGCACCAGTGAGCGCCAGCCGCCGGTCACGTTGTAGACGGAGTTGCCGGCCTCGACGATGACGGCGCCGAGCTCGTGGCGTTCGGGGCCCCACTGGTCGACGTCGCTGATGTCCCAGGTGGGCTTTTTCTTGGCCGGCGCCTTGCGCGTCGCGGGCTTCCTCTGGGGCGCCGGTCTCTTGGCGCCGGCCTTCTTGTCCACGGTCATTCGCCCTGGACCTCCTCATAGCTGCGCGTGATGGCGGCGATGTTGCCCTCGACGACCTTGGGCGGGAACTTCTTGCCGAAGTCCTCGCGCAGGAACGTGACGACGTCATCGATGTTGAACAGGCCGGTGATGCGCGTGAGCGCGCCGACCATGGGGGTGTTCGGGATGGGGCGTTTGATGGTCTCCACGGCGATGCGCGTGGCGGCGATCGTGTAGTACCTGAAGCCCTCGAGCCCGTAGTGCTTGCGCAGCTCGGCGGGCGTCATCTCGCTGTTGACCAGCACGATGGCGTCGTCCGGGGCTCCGGCGGTGACGTTCACGATGCTGAGCAGGGACGGGTCGAGCACCACCACGATCTGCGGGTGCTCGACGCCCGAGTACACCTGGATCGGCGCGTCGCTGACGCGCGTGAAGGCGACGATGGGGGCGCCCGAGCGCTCCGGGCCGTATTCGGGGAAGGCCTGGAAGTACTTGCCTTCGCCCAAGGCCAGCTCGGCGACCATCTTCGCCGCGGTCACGGCTCCCTGCCCGCCGCGGCCGTGCCAGCGGATCTCCGTGAGGGCGGGGGTCGCCGCCACCTTCTTCTTCCCGGTCCTCGTCGCCATCGTCACTCCTCTCCATGCCGCACATCGCGGCGCCCGGCGAGGGCGCGGCCCAGTGTCAGCTCGTCTGCATACTCGAGGTCGCCGCCGACGGGCAGCCCGCTGGCCAGTCGCGTGACGCGCACGCGCTCCGGCAGCAGGTCGGCGACGTACATGGCCGTCGCCTCGCCCGTCATGGTCGGGTTCGTCGCCACGATGACCTCCGCGACGTCGTCGTCCACCCGCTCGAGGAGCTCGGCCATGTGCAGGTCTTCGGGGTCGACGCCGTCGATGGGGCTGAGCGCCCCGCCGAGCACGTGGTAGTAGCCTCGGAACTCACGCGTGCGCTCGATGGTGATCACGTCGAACGGCTGCTCCACCACGCAGAGCACGCCCGGGTCGCGGCGAGTGTCCGCGCAGATGGTGCACAGGTCGCCCTCCGCCAGATTGAAGCAGCGGGAGCAGAAGCCGATCTTCTCCTTGACCTCGGAGATGGCCGCGGCCAGGGGCAGCACCTCTTCCGGACGCTGCCGGAGCAGGTGGAAGGTGAGGCGCTGCGCGGTGCGGGGGCCGATGCCCGGGAGCTTGGAGAGCTCGACGATCAGACGTTCGACCGGTGGTGCATACATACGCGCTGCAGTCCCCTGACCGTGATTGGCTATACATTCCTGCTGCAACAGTGGGCGCCGTTTCCGACGCCCGCAGACCGGCTTGACAGTCTACCCTGTTGTGGTGGGCGCGGCAACGCCGAGGGAGTCGCCGCGCTCTCGTGGAAGTTCCGGGCGGCCGGCTGGGCCGGCATCCTTCCCGGACATCACAGCAGGGCTCCGAGTGGCGAGCCGATGGTGCCGGCTTCAGGACTGTTGAAGTCCTGTATGCACATTCTAAACGCGCGGTCAGCGGCCTGCAAACCAGGGGTCTGGGCGTCGTCGAAGAGCTCCGAGCCGAGGCTGGAAGGGCGTCCGGCCGCGGCGTGGAGCGGCCTCGAGTCAGGCCGGGGAGGGTGCCGCCGAAGGCGGGCGCCCGCGCTCAGAAGAGGCCCGGGATGTTGGGCAGGTCGATGCCGCCCGTGGCGCCCCCGAGCTTGGTGCTGGCGAGGTCCTGGGCGGCGCGGAGCGCTTCGTTGGTCGCCGCCACGACGAGGTCCTGTAGCATCTCGACGTCCTCGGGGTCCACCGCGTCGGGGTTGATGCGCACCTCTTTGACCTCGAGGGCGCCGGTGATGACGACCGTCACCATGCCGCCACCGGCGCTCGCCTCCACGGTCTCGACGGCGAGCTCCTCCTGAGCCTGCGCCATCTTGCGCTGCATCTCCTGGACCTGCTTCATCATCTTGTTGTACTGCGGGTTTGCCATGATAGGTCTCCTCAGGGCTCGTCTGGCAGCAGCTCGGCGTCGAGCTTCGCCTGGGCGGCACGGATCTGGTCGGTGAAGTCGGGGAGGGCGGCCGGGGCCTGCGGCGCGGCCGCCGCCGTCTGGTCGGGCTCCTGGTGCGCCTGCCCTCCGGCTGCCGCCTCGAAGCGCGGCGTGAGCCGGTGGCCGAGCACGCCCTCCACGGCCTCGGCGAGGATCCGGGCGTTGTCGCCCTGACCGGCGTTGCGAGCCGCGAAGTCCGACGGCAGGGACACGGTGAGCACGTCGCCCTCCAGCGCCGAGGGGCGCCCGTCGCGCAAGAAGCCGTAGAGCGGCACGCGGACCGTCTGGACGCGCTGCAGGATGAGCTCCCAGGCGCGCTTGACGCGGTCCAGGGAGAGGTCCTGCGCCGCCTGGGCGGGCGCCGCCTGCTCCGGCGCGGGCTGCGACGGCTCGGAGGCGGAAGGGGTCGGCTCCGGAGCGGGTGCGGCCGTCGGCTCGGGCCCGGGCTTCGGTTCGGGCGTCGGCTTCGGCTCGGGCGTCGGCTTCGGCCCAGGCTGCGCCGGCGCCGCCGGAGTCTCCGGCGCAGGCTCCGGCCGAGGCGCGGGCTCGGGTGTCGGCCTGGGCGCGCCTGCAGGAGCGGGCTCGGCGGCGGGCACGGCTGCTCCGGCGGGCAGCAGGCCGGCTCCGGCGACCGCCGCCTCGAGGCGCCGCAGGCGCTCCTCGAGTGCGGCTGCCGAACGGTCCAGCTGCGGCCGCGTGACCTTGACCAGCGCGAGCTCGAGCTGCAGGCGCGGGTCGAGGCCGTCGCGGATCTCCCGCTGCGCCTCTCCGAGTGCCTCGATGAAGTACACCACCTCGCGCGGCGAGACCTGCCCGGCGCGCCGCAGCTGCTCGCGGAACAGCTCGCCGTCCAGCTCCACCGTCTGGCCGAGGGTGCGCAGCGTGGCCTCGTCGCTCGCCGCCGCCTCGAGGTGCTGCAGCAGGAAGAGCTGGCGCAGGTGCCGCAGCAGGTCGCGGATGAACTGCGAGTAGTCGGTCCCCTCGTTGGCGAGGCGCTGCACGTACTGGAGCGCCTCGGCCGTCCTCCGCTCGGTGACGATGTCGGTGATCTCGAAGAGGAGGTCGCTGCTGGTGACGCCCAGCGCCTCGAGCACGTCCTCGGGCGTGATGGTCCCCTCCGAGTACGTGACCAGCTTGTCCAGCGTGCCGATGGCGTCGCGGAAACCACCCTGCGAGTGGCGCGCGATGATGTGCAGCGCCTCCTCCTGGATGTCGATGGCCGGGCCGCCGCGCTCGCTCTCCGGACGGGCGTTCTCGCGCTCCACGATGCCGGCGAGCAGACGCACGATGTCGCCGACCTGCGGACGGTGGAAGTCGAACAGCTGGCAGCGGGAGACGATGGTCTCGGGGATCTTGTGCGCTTCGGTGGTGGCGAGGACGAACACGACGTTGTCGGGCGGCTCCTCCAGCGTCTTGAGCAGGGCGTTGAACGCCTCGCGCGTCAGCATGTGGACCTCGTCCACGATGTACACCTTGAAGCGTCCGTCCACGGGGGCGAAGGCGATCTTGTCGCGCAGGTCCCGCACGTCGTCGATGCTGCGGTTGGAGGCGGCGTCCATCTCGACCACGTCGAGCGAGACGCCGTCGGCGATCGCCACGCAATGACGGCAGACGCCGCAGGGCGTCGAGGTGGGACGCTCCGCCGTGCCGTCCGGCCCGACGCAGTTGAGCGCCTTGGCGAGGATGCGGGCGCTGCTCGTCTTCCCGGTGCCGCGCGGTCCGGCGAAGATGTAGGCGTGCGCCACGGCGTCCGTCTCCACGGCGTTGCGCAAGGTGCGCGCCACGTGGTCCTGGCCGACGAGTTCGTCGAAGCCCTGGGGGCGGTACTCCCTGTACAGGGAACGCTTCATGGGGTGGCCTGTCGCTGCTTCATGGGATGGCTAGTGTACCGCGTGCCGCCCGGGGAAACGTCGCCCTCCAGCCCGTGGTCGGTCGCCGCCTCGCGCGCGACGCGCTCCATCAGGTCGCCCTGCTCCTCCGCGAGGCGTCACGGGTGCTGCTCCTTCTCGGGTCCGCAGGCCTCGCACTCGTCCTCCGGCGTGACCGACTTGGCGATCGCGGGAGGCCCGGGGGGTTCTTCCTGCGGACTGAGCCGCCGGCGGAGCACTGCCATGGCCTCCGCCGGCGAATCGACGAAGTGCAGCAGCCGCAGGTCCTCGGGCGAGACCATGCCGTGTCGCACGAGGGCGTCGAAGTCGACGATCTCGTTCCAGTAGCTGCTGCCGAACAGCAGCGTCGCCACGGGCGGGTCGATCTTGCCGGTCTGCGAGAGCGTCAGGAACTCGAACAGCTCGTCCAGGGTGCCGAAGCCACCGGGGAAGACGATGATGGCGCGCGCGACATACGCGAACCACAGCTTGCGCATGAAGAAGTAGCGGAACTCGAACGACAGGCCGGGGGTGATGAACGGGTTGGGGCGCTGCTCGTGCGGAAGGCCGATGTTGAGGCCGATGGAGCGGCCGCCGGCGTCCTGGGCGCCGCGGTTGGCGGCCTCCATGATGCCCGGGCCGCCGCCGGTGCACACGAGGTACCTGTGGGCGGGGCTCTTCAGCCCTTCCGACCACGAGGTGATCTCGCGGGAGAGCTCCCGGGCCGCCGCGTAGTACTCGCCCAGCGGCCCGCCCTCGCGGATGCGCGCGGAGCCGAAGAAGACGATCGTGTCGTGGATGTGGCGGCGGCGGAACACGCCCAGCGGCCGGAGGTACTCGGCGAGGATGCGCAGCGGGCGACCCTCGTCGCTCTCGATGAAGCGGGCGTCGTGATAGGCGAGAGGTTCGCGGTCTGCGGAGCCCCGGTCCGCGGGGGGCGCCGGGTCGTGGGGTGGGTTCGTCAAGCTGGTCCCCCCGGTCGTGAAGATGCAAAAAGGCCGCGCACCCGCCGTCGAGACACGTCCTCCGAGCGTCCTCGCCGTGCGCAAGCTCGGGTCAGGCGACCCTGCGGCACATGGAATGGCCTGCTTACCGCTGCTTCCTCCCGGACCTGACGGGGTTCGCAGGGTTCCATTGCGTAGGACCCGACCTTCAACGCCGCGACGCGGCTGACAGCCTCGCGGGACGGCCCCTCGGGCGGGGATTCAGCCCCGCTGTAGCGGATTGCGGGTACAGGGCACCGCTGGCTCCCCGCCTAGCGCGGCCACCTCTAAGGCTACCCGCCGCTCCGGGGGGAAGCAAACGTCGACCGGGCGGCGGCGCGTTGCAAACCGGCCCTGCGCGGCTACAGTCAGCTCGTGGATGCCCGTCGCCATCTGGTCGCCGCGCTCGTCGTGGGGCTCGTCTTCGCGGTCGTGATGCTGGCCATCACGCCGTTCGGCGCGCCGCGGTCGGCACCGTCCTCGGCGCCGGACGTCCGCTTCTCCTCGGCGCGCGCCATGGATCACCTGCGCGCCATCGCGAAGGAGCCGCGACCGATCGGGTCGGCGGGCAGCGCCGCCGCCGCCGACCACATCAGGCGATACCTCGAGCGCCTCGGCCTGAGTCCTCGCGTGCAGAGAGCGGAGGTCGTCTCGCCCATCGACGCCCGCGTCGCCGGCGTGGTCCACAACGTGATCGGCCGCCTGCCCGGCAGCGATCCCTCACGTGCCGTCCTGCTCATGACCCACTACGACTCCGTGCCCAACTCGGCAGGCGTGGCCGACGACGGCAGTGGCGTCGCCACGCTCCTGGAGACCGCCCGCGCCGTGCGCGCCGGCCCCCGACCGCGGAACGACATCATCTTCCTGTTCACGGGTGGGGAGGAGCAAGGGCTGCTGGGGGCGCGGGCCTTCCTGCGCGACCATCCCTGGGCCGACGTCGTCGGGGTGGTCGTCGACTTCGACAGCCCGGGCTCGTCGTCTCCGGCCCTCATGTACGAGACGAGCCCGGGCAACGGCCTCCTCGTGCGCGAGTACGTGGCGGCGACCGACCCGTTCGCGTCGTCGCTCATGTACGAGGTGTCGCGTCGCCAGCGCATCGTCGGGGACTTCCAGCTCTTCCTCGCCCGCGGGATCCCCGGGATGACGTTCGGCATGCTGGACGGCCCCGGCTACTACCACACGGCGTACGACTCGCTGGCCTCGTTCGACGAGGACGCGCTCCAGCACTCGGGCGAGACCGCGCTGTCGCTGGCCAGGCGGTTCGGAGCCGTCGACCTGCGGGACCTCCGGCGGCCGGACGTCGTCTACTTCAACGTCATCGGCGACGTCGCCGTGGTGTACGCGCAGTCGCTGGTCGTCCCGTTCGTCGCGGTCGCGGTGCTGCTGTTCGCGGCGGCGGTGGCGGTCGCGGCCCGCCGCCGCCTCCTCTCCCTGCGGGGCCTCGCCCTGGCGGTGCTCGGCACGGCCGCCACGCTGGCGGCATCGGCGCTCGTCACCGCCGTCTCCTGGTGGATGTACGAGACGGCGTACCAGGAGCGCGTCTGGACACGGACCGGCGTCGTGGTCAGCGACTGGTACCGTGTGGGCCTCGTCCTGCTCGCGTCCGCGGTGGTGCTCGGGATGTACGGGTTCCTGCTCCGCCGTCTCCGCGCCTGGGACCTCGTCATCGCGGCCGCCGCCTGGTGGGCCGCAGGGGCCGTCGTCGTGAGCCGCTCCTTCCCGGGGGCGAGCTTCCTGCTCACCTGGCCGCTCGTGGGCGGCTCGCTGGGCCTCATCGGAGCCGCCCTGGTCGAGCGTCGACAGGGCGGAAGGCCGGCGGCGGCAGCGATCGCCCTGGCCGGCGCCCTGCCTGGCGTGGCGCTCATGAGCTCCGCGGTCTACCTGCTGCTCATGAGCGCCGGCCTCAAGCAGGGCATCACGGTGCTCGCGGTGTGGCTGCTGTCGGGGCTGCTGATGCTGCCGCTGTCTCTGGTCGAGCGCGCCTTCCGGATCTGGCCGCCGGTCGTGCTGGCCGTGCTCGGCGCGGTCGTCCTCTTCGCCGTCGGCTCCACGGTGGCCTACGACGCCGAGCACCCGAAGTTCACGAGCGTCTACTACCGCGTGATGCCCGGCGGGAGGCCGGTCTGGCAGGCGATCGACAGGCTCGACGACTACACGCGCGCCTACGTGCGCCCCCCGCCGGGCGACCCGCCCGTCGAGTCGTACTTCCCGGACATCGGCATGCGCCAGACCAGGGTGGGCACGGCGCCGTACTATGGGCTCACGGCGCCGCGCCTGACGCTGCTCTCCGACCGCACCGACGGCGACCGCCGGACGGTGCGCGTGCGGCTGCGGCCCACGCGCGAGGTGGCGGCCGTCAGCCTTCTCGTGCACACGGTGGTCGGCGCGCTCACTGCGAGCGTCGACGGCCATGAGCTCGGCGGTCGCGACACCACGCTCCTCGACGGCACCACGGTGCGGTGGGTGTTCGACTTCTACGCGCCGCCGCCGGAGGGAGTCGTCGTCACGCTGGGGTTCGCCGCCGGGCGGCGCGTGCTGCTCCGTGCCGTCGACTTCGCGCACGGCCTGCCGGCGGGAGCGCCCGGCTATCCGTCGCGCCCGCCCGGCATGCTCGCGGGCGCCATCGGCGACGGGTCGCTCACCGAGACGAAGCTGCGCCTGCCGCGCTCCCCGGCCGCTTTGGACTGACCTCGGTCGGGCCGGAGACGGCCGTGGGCGCCGGCCCGTGCGGCGTGCGGGCGGGTCAGAGCCGGAGCACCAGCTCCCGGACCTCCGGCTCCTCACCCGGTCGCACGTCGAACCCGAGGTCCTCCGCGAAGCGGGTCATGCCGGGGTTGGCCGCCAGCACGTACCCGCGGATCTCGCGCACGTGCCGGTCGCGGGCCGCCTGGATGAGCGCGTCCATGAGCTTGCTGCCGATGCCCTTGCGCTGGTAGGCGTCGCGCACCACGATGGCGAACTCGCCCTCCTCCACGTTGGAGGTCTCGATCGTGAGCCTCGCGACGCCGAGCATCATCTTCTTCTTCTTGCCCTTGGGCTCGCGGATGGCCGCCAGCGCGATCTCGCGGTCGTAGTCGATGTGGCAGTAGCGCACCAGCATCGACTTGGTGACCTCCTTGATGGGGCCGAAGAACCGGTACTCGGCCGTGGCGGGGGAGAGGGACTCGATCATGTCGCTCCAGATCGGCTCGTCCTCCGGCTTGATGGCGCGGATCGTGACGTCGTCCCCGTCCACCGGGAACTCCCAGCGGTACTTGCTGGGATACATGGAGATCATGAGGTGGGCGCCGGGCAGCATGATCTTGCGCACGTCCTTGGGCTCGATCACGATGCGGGCGTCGAGAGCGCACACGCCGTCGGAGCGCACCTGCAGCGGGTTGATGTCCATCTCGAGGATCTCGGGGAAGTCGACCAGCAGGTAGCTCATCTTCACCAGCGCCTGTTCGAGCGCGACCATGTCGACCGGCGCCTTGCCGCGGTACCCGCGCAGGAGCTGGCTGACCTTGGTGCTCTGGATCATCGACTGCGCCAGGGCCTGGTTGACCGGCGGGAAGTCGACGGCGACGTCGCGGTAGAGCTCGACGCCGGTCCCGCCCATGCCGAACATCATGGCGGGACCGAACGTGGGGTCCTTCTTGGAGCCGAGGATCACCTCGTAGCCGCCCCGGCTCATCGCCTGCACGGACACGCCGATGATCTCCGCGTCAGGCTTCGCTGCCTTGACGCGTTCCGTGATCTTGGTGAACTGGTTGGCTGCCTCCGGAGCGGACCGGACGTTCAGGGCGATGCCGCCCACGTCGCTCTTGTGGGTGATGTCGTGGCTGAGGATCTTGATGGCGACCGGGAACCCGATCTCCTCGGCGGCGGCGGAGCACTCGTCCGGGTTGGTGGCGACGATGGTCCTGACGACGGGGATGAGGTACGCGTCCAGCACGGCCTTGGCCTCGGGCTCGCTCAGGATGCTGCGTCCCTGACGGGCTACCTCGAGGAAGACTTTCTTGACCGCGTCCCTGTCCGGCTCGAAGTCGGGGAGGATGTCGGCCGGCGTCTCGTAGAGGTTCGCGAGGTTGCGCGTGTACTGGTACATGTACATGTACGCGCCGACGGCGTCCTCGGGCGTGCCGAAGGTGGGCACGTGGGCGGCGCGGAGGACGCGCAGCGCGTCCGCCACCTTGATCTCTCCCATGAACGACGTGAGCAGCGGCTTGAGCTGGTGCGAGCGGCTGACCTCCACGAGCGCCCTCGCCGTGCCCGTGGGGTCGCTCATCGCCTGTGGAGTGAGGATGGCGAGGACGCCGTCGATGTTGGGGTCGTCCATGAGCGCCTGGGCCGCGGCGGCGTAGCGGGCCGCGTCGGCGTCCCCGGCCACGTCGACCGGGTTGCCGCGCGCGGCGAAGCCGGGCAGCGCGGCCCGCAGCTTCTCGTCGGTCTCCGGCGAGATCTCGGCGAGCTCGCCGCCCAGATGCAGCAGGCGGTCGCTCGCCATGACGCCGGGGCCGCCGGCGTTGGTGACGATGCCGAGCCGCGGCCCTCGAGGGCTGCTGACGCGGCTCAGGGCCTCGCTCGCGTCGAAGAGGTCCTCGATCTGGTCGACGCGCACGACGCCGGCGCGGCGGAACACGGCGCTGTAGAGCGTGTCGTCGCCGGCGATGGCGCCGGTGTGGCTGGCGGCCGCCAGGGCGCTGCGCGCCGTACGGCCGCTCTTCACCACGATGATCGGCTTGCTCTTGGCGAAGTGCCGGGCGGCGCTCATGAACTTGCGCGCGTCGGTGATCGACTCGATGTAGAGGATGATGCTGCTCGTGTGCGGATCGGCGCCGAAGTAGTCGATGAGGTCGCCGAAGTCCACGTCGCTCATGGAGCCGACGCTCACGAAGGCGCTGAAGCCGATGTTGTTGGCGGCGGCCCAGTCCAGGATGGCGGTGCCGAGGGCGCCGCTCTGGCTGAAGAACGCCACGCGGCCCGCGGGAGGGATCACGTGGGCGAACGTGGCGTTGAGGTTCATGGCCGGTCGGATGTAGCCGAGGCAGTTGGGGCCGACGATCCGCACCCCGTAGCTCTCGGCGATGGACTTGACCTCTTCTTCGAGCTTCCTGCCCTCTTTGCCGATCTCCTTGAAGCCGGAGCTGACGATCACCGCGCCGGCCACGCCGGTCTCGCCGCACTCACGCACCGTCTGCGGCACGTTCTTGGCCGGCACGGCGATGATCGCGAGGTCGATCTTGCGCGGGACCTGGCTGATGCTGGCGTAGGCCTGGATGCCCTGCACCGACTGGGCCGAGACGTTCACCGGGTAGACGATGCCCTGGTACTCGGCGCCGATCAGGTTGCGGAGGAGGATGTAGCCGACCGAGCCCTTCTTGTTGCTGGCGCCGATGACGGCGATGCTGCTGGGATCGAACAGCTTGTCGAGATTCCGTGTGCTCATGCCGTTCCCGTCTTCTCGTGGTTGCTCTGCTCCGCCGCGTACGTGCTACCACGACGAGCCGCCTCAGCGGCCCGAGCGGTGAGCCCGTGCCCGATCGCGGGGCCTCGGCGGTGAGCTGCCTCGCGTGCCTGTGACCGGCCCGCGACTCGTTGTGGAGTGTATCGCGTGCAGGCCGGTGGTTCACCCTGATTTCGCGTGTCGTGAGCGCTCTGCGGCGGCAGCCGCGGAGCGCGTCGCCGCGCCGGCGGTCGCGGATCGGCTTGTCCACCGTGCGAGGAGGGTAAGACCGGGCGGACAGGTCACCGACGTCCGGGGGAGACGTGATGAGCGAACCCGTCTACGTGCAACGGTATGGAGCGAAGCGGCGTCTGCCGCCGGGCAGGGCGGAGGCGACGCTGGCCGGGCGCGACGCGCAGGGGCGGCCGGTCGTGGTCACCGTCGTCCGGCCGCCCGATCCCGACGCGTTCCTGCGCACCATGGGTCTGGTCGCCTCGGTGCGCCACCTCGACCTCGCCGCCGTCATCGACGCGGGCCGCGACGGGCCCGACTGCTTCGTCGTCTCCGAGGATCCGGGCGGGACGGACGCCGCCGGGCTTGCCGCCGGCAGGCCGTCCGTGGCCGGCGCGGCGCTCACGGCGGCGTCGGCCGCCGCCGGGCTCGCCGCGCTGCACGAGCGCGGCGTGATCCACGGCGGCGTCGACCCTGCGTCCGTCGTCCGCGCCCCGGACGGCTCGATCGTGCTCACGGGCGCTGGTCTGTCCGCGGCGTACCCGCCGCCGGACCTCCGTCCGGGGACGCCCCCGGACGTGGCTCGCTATCTGAGCCCCGAGGAGGTCGCCGGGCGGTCTCCCGGGCCTGCGTCGGACGTGTACCGGCTCGGGCTGGTCGCCTACCTGCTGCTCACCGGCCGTCACGCGTTCGACGGCGCCGACGCTGCCGCCGTGGCCCAGGAGCAGCTGGACGGCGTCGTGCGCCCGCCGCAGCTCTACAACCCCGAGGTGCCGCCGGCGCTGGCGCAGGTGGTCATGCGCGCGCTCGAGAAGGATCCGGGCGCGCGCGGCACGGCCGCCCAGTTCCAGGCGGACCTCGAGCGCGTGCTGCGCACGGCGCAGGTCCACGAGGTCGTGGAGGAGCGACGGCCGAGCCGGGCCTGGCTCTGGATCCTGCTGGCCGTGATCGCCGCCGCGGCGGCGCTGGCGGCGGCATGGGCTCTCGGGGCGTTCGATCCCGGCCGCGGAGACGTGAGGGTCCCGGACGTCCTGGGGATGACCCAGCAGCGAGCCACGGCGACGCTCGCCGACGCGGGACTCGAGGTCGGCAGGGTCACTCGGGTCCGGAGTACGGAGGGCCCTGAGGGCGCTGTCGTGGGTCAGGACCCCGCCGCCGGGACGATGGTCGAGGAGGGCTCCGCGGTGGACCTCCAGGTCGCCGGCGCCCCGTCGCCGAGCGCGACGCCGGTCGCCGTGCCCGACGTGGTGGGCAGCTCCGAGTCCGCCGCCACGTCGCAGCTCACGGGTGCCGGCTTCAGCGTCGTCATCAGCCGGCAGGAGGACGATTCGGTCCCCGCCGGGAGCGTCGCCTCCCAGGAGCCCCAGGCGGGCGTCCTGGCGACGCCGGGCAGCAAGGTGACGATCGTCGTGTCGTCCGGCCCGCCCGCGCCGACGGCGTCGCCGACGCCGTCGGCGAGCCCCTGAGCCGGCGGGCGAGGGCGCCGGCGCTCGTCCGGCCCGGACAAGAAAAGAGGGCGGGCGGCCTGCCGGCCGCCCGCCCTCTTCGAGAGCGTCTGTCGCTAGCCTCGCATCACTGCTTGCCGGACTTGAGGTCCTCGACCACCGTCGGGTCGGCCAGCGTGCTGGTGTCGCCCAGCGCCTCGAACTCGCCCTCGGCGATCTTGCGCAGGATGCGGCGCATGATCTTGCCGGAGCGGGTCTTCGGCAGACCCGTGGAGGCGAACTGCATCTTGTCGGGCGTGGCGATGGGGCCGACGACCTTGCGCACGTGCACGACGAGCTGCTTCTTCAGCTCGTCGCTCGGCTCCACGCCGTCGTTGAGCACGACGTAAGCGTAGATGCCGGTGCCCTTGATCTCGTGCGGGTAGCCGACCACGGCGGCCTCGGCGACCTGCGGAGCGCTGACGAGCGCGCCCTCGACGTCCGAGGTGCCGATGCGGTGCCCGGACACGTTGAGCACGTCGTCGATGCGGCCCTTGAGCCAATGGTCGCCGTCGGCGTCGATGGCGCAGCCGTCACCCGTCGTGAAGTAGCCCGGGAACATCGAGAAGTAGACGTCCTTGAAGCGCTTGCCGTCCTCGTCGCCCCAGGTGCCGCGGATCATGCCCGGCCAAGGAGCCTTGATGACGAGGTGGCCGTCCTCGCCCACGCCGGCGGGTTCGCCCTTGTCGGTGAGCACGGCGGTCTGCACGCCGAAGAACGGACGGCCCGCCGACCCCGGCTTGAGCGTCATGGCGCCGGCGAGCGGGGCGATCATGTGGCCGCCGGTCTCGGTCTGCCACCACGTGTCGCTGAGCGGGATGCGGCTCTTGCCGACCTTCTCGTAGTACCACAGCCAGCTGTTGGGATCGATGGGCTCGCCCACGGAGGCCATGATGCGCAGGCTGTCCATGGGGTGCTTCATCGGCCACTCGTCGCCCTGCCCGATGAGGCTGCGGATGACGGTCGGGGCGGTGTAGATGGTCGTCGCCTTGTGCTTCTCGACGACCTCCCAGTAGCGGTCCGGCTCCGGATAGGTCGGCAGACCCTCGAAGAGGATGCTGCTGGCGCCCAGGCTGAGCGGTCCGTACACGATGTAGCTGTGGCCGGTGATCCAGCCGATGTCGGCGGTGCAGAAGTGGATGTCGTCGTCGTGCAGGTTGAAGACGTACTTCGTGGTGTCGTGCACGTAGAGCAGGTAGCCGCCCGTGCTGTGGATGACGCCCTTGGGCGTGCCCGTCGAGCCTGAGGTGTAGAGGATGAAGAGCGGGTGTTCGGCGTCGACCGGCACGCACTCGCACTCGGTGGTGATGTCGGGGGCGGCCATCTCTTCGTGGTACCAGACGTCGCGGCCTTCCGTCATCGGCACGTCGCCGTCCACGCGCTTGATGACGATGACCTTCTCCACCGGCGTCTCGCCCTCGATGGCGATGTCGGCGTTGGTCTTGCTGGGCGTGGTCTTGACGCCGCGGTGACCCTTGTCGGCGCAGACGAGGATCTTGGCGCCGCTGTTGTCGATGCGGGCCTTGAGGGCCTCGGCGCTGAAGCCGCCGAACACCATCATGTGGATGGCGCCGATGCGGGCGCAGGCGAGCATGACGATGGGCAGCTCGGCGATCATCGGGAGGTACATGGCGACACGGTCGCCCTTCTTGACGCCGTGCTTCTTGAGGACGTTGGCGAACTTGCAGACCTCGTCCTTGAGCTCGGCGTAGGTGTACGTCTTCGTGTCGCCCGGGTCGCCCTCGAAGATGATGGCGGGCTTGTCACCCTTGCCGGCCTCGACGTGGCGGTCAAGGCAGTTGTACGCGGCGTTGAGCTCGCCGCCCTCGAACCACTTGACGTACGGCTTGGGATCGAAGCTCCAGTCCAGGACCTTGTCCCACTTCTTCGTCCAGACGAGCGCATCTTCGGCGCGCTCGGCCCAGAATCCCTCCGGGTCCTCAACAGACCGCCTGTAGTCCGCCTCGTACTGCTCCATCGAGGAGTAATAGGCGTTCTTCTGGAACTCGGGCGACGGTGGGAAAAGCTTGGGCTCGTCAGCCACCCTGTTCACCTCCCATGGACCTCATCGACGGTCCGATTGCTGGATTGTCCTCCCGCGCGGTGCCCAGGGGGGACCCGCGCGAGGGGCTCGTCCGCGACCGGCGGGCATACCAGGACTTCCGCGCGGCGGGACCTGCCAGCGAACCTCTCACAGTCGTCGCTCCCCTAGTGCCCTCTGGTCCTGGACCGTGTGGGCCGTGCGACGGCAATGCGCGTTTCGCTCCTTGGGCTAGGCCAATGGGCAACGCTACTGATGCGGGGGGCGAAAAGCAAGTGCCCTCGAGCCGGCGAAGAGGCTGGTGTGGGGTGGTGGGCGATGTTGGATTTGAACCAACGACCTCCCGCGTGTGAGGCGGGCGCTCTCCCACTGAGCTAATCGCCCACGGGGCCGTGCGGGGCCGATGGCCCGTAGGGGAGGCGAGGATACCACAGCAGATGCAGGGGGGAAAACAAAGGAATGGACGCAGTGGAGCGCATCAAGCGGGGGTACCGCGCCATCGGCCCGGGGGCGCCGCGCGACCTGCTCGCCATGTTCCACCAGGAGCAGGAGGACCCGCCGGAGTGGGTCGTGGACGATGCCGTGCGCGTGATGCCGGCGCGGGCGGTGGTCGCCACCGACCTCTTCGCCGGCGCCGTGCCGGCGCACTGGGAGGTCATCGGCGTGGACCTCCGGCAGTGGCACTTCTCGACGGCGCGGCGGCGTCTCGTGGTGGCGGGGAGGTTCCGGACCCGCCCGCGCGGCACGTGGGAGGTGATCCCGCTCCCCTTCGTGCACATCTGGAGCGTGGACCGGGACGATCAGGTGCGCGGCGTGTTCGACTACCTCGCCGGGATCGAGGTCAGGCGCAAGACGGACGTGGAGCGCCGGCGGGGCTGGCGGTTCTGGCGCCGGCGGACGCCGTAGGGCCGGCGCCGCTCAGAAGACGAGCGCGTCGCCGCTCTCGCGCAACCGCCGGCGGAGCTGCCGGCACTCGGGGAGCACGTCCTCGACCCGTCGCCAGAACCCCTTCGCGTGATTGGGCTCATGCAGGTGCGTCAGTTCGTGCACGACGACGTACTCGATGAGGTCGGGCGGCAGGGTCACGAGGTGCCAGTGGAAGCTCACCGTGCGTGAACGGTGGTCGCAGACGCCCCAGCGCCGCTTGCCGAGGTCGCGCACGACCACCGTGGCCGGCGCCGCGCCGACGAGCGGGACGAGGCGCGCGACGTCTCGCTCGATGTGCTCGCGCGCCCGCTCCTGGTACCAGACGACGACGGCGGCGCGGGCGCTCCCGTCGAGGGAGCGGTCGACGGCGAGCGTGCCGGCGACGAGCGCCACGGGCTGCGCCGGCCGGTCGTCGAAGACGAGCGGGTAGTCGCGGCCGAGGTAGGGGAAGAGCTCGCCGGCGACGAACCGCCGGGGCTGGGGAGGGGGACCGAGCGCCTCGAACTCGGCGAGCTTGCGACGCACCCACGGCAGCTTGTCGCGCACCACCGCTTCGAGGCGGCGCGTGGACGCGCGTGCCGGAGCCGCGACCACGAGCTCGCCGTCGCGCTTCACCGTGATCCCGACGGTCCGGCGTCTGGTGCTCCGGCGGACCGAGAAGCGCAGGCCGTCGACGGTGAGGTGGTCGGTCTGGTCGCGGCGGAGGCTCACAGGCCCCATGCTAGCGCAGCCTGGCCGGTGCGCGCCCGGCGTCCTCGGGGCTCCGTACGCCGCGAGGGCGGCCCCCGTCGGGGGCCGCCCTCGCGGCGGCACTCTTGCTGGTCAGACGCGTTCAGCCCTTGCGGACGTTGCTCGCCTGCATCTTGCCGTTCTGGCCCTCAGTGACGTCGAAGACGACGCGATCGCCCTCTTCCAAGGTACGGAAGCCGTCCATCTGGATCTCGCGGAAGTGAACGAACAGGTCGTCACCATCCTCACGAGAGATGAAGCCGTAACCCTTGGCCGCGTTGAACCACTTGACGGTGCCTTCTGCCATTTTGACGCATCCTTTTCCGCCCCTGAGGGCTTAAACGAAGCGACGCGACCGAGTGCCAGATCCGCTGAGCACGCCGGCGGAAGGAACCAGGTCACGCCGCCAACTCCCGGGCCCGTTTGCAGACCCGTGCGTCATACTACAGCACCTTGTCAAGAATCGCCCGTCCGAGGCGTCTACGGGATGGGTGACGCTGCCGCTTCCACGGGCAGAAACCGGCGTCTGCGGACGGCGGGTCCACGTCATCCGTGGAGCGCGGACGGCCGTGCCGGATCACGCGGCCGGCGGGAGGACGCCGGCGGCGGCGAGGGCGCGGAGCGCCGCCTCCGCCGCCTCGTCGTCCGGACCCGGCGGGAACTCGATGTCGGCGCCGAGGTCCCCGCCGGCGTCCATGTCGACGACGACCACCTGGTGCGGCACCGTGAGGCGGCGGAGCCGGTCGAGGTCGAAGCGGTCCACGTCGCCGAGCGAAGCGACGAAGATCGAACCTGCGTCGGTCATGGCCCAGGCGATCTCACCGAGGCGGCCCAGATGGTCTTCGCGGGCGAGGATGTCCTTGTCGTCGCCGAGATCGGCGGCGCCCAGGTAGAAGGAGTGCAGGCCCCGGCTGAACAGGCGGCGCTCCACGCGGCTCGCCAGCGCGTGGGCCGCCTCGCCGGACTGCGAGACGAACACCACGGCCTTGCCGGCGTGGCCGTAGCGGGCCGCGCGCTCCGCGTCGCTGACGTCGCCGCGCAGGAACTTCCGCCCGACCACGTCGCCGCGTCCCTTGTCCTCCAGCGCCTCCAGGGCGATGCCGCAGCCGGCCGTGTCCCAGCCGTGCACGATGACGAAGCGCGAGGTGGGTTCGAGCACGCCGGCGGCGTCGAAGGCCACGGGGCGCACGGCACGGAGGATCACCTCGGCCACCTCGTGCCGCTCCACCTGGCCGCCGCCGGCGACCGACTCGAGTTCCTGCTCGTCGAGGACGCTGATGACGTCCTCGAGCTCGGCGGCCACGCGGGCGGCGCCCATGCGCAGCACGTAGCGCCGCCCCTTCCTGAGCGGAGCGCTGTTCATCCAGAACACGTTGGCGCGGATGCGCGTGGCGACCAGCGGCTCGGGCTCGTCGGCCCGGACCATCAGCTCGCCCGGCTTGGCGTACACCTGCGTGTCGAGCGTGAGGCCCGTGGCCTGACCGGCGAACGCCTCGTCGGGCCACGGGCCGCTGAGCGCCTCGATGGTCTTGACCGTCGACTGCTTGCGCGACGGCAGGAACAGGATGTCGTCGCCGGGACGGATGCGGCCGGTCTCGATGGTGCCGACGAAGATGCGACGGTCGTCGCCCGCCTCCGTGAACCTGTAGACGTCCTGCAGCGGCATGCGGAACGGCCGGTCGAGGTCGTCCTCGAGGTGCTCGAAGGCCTCGACCTGGTCCAGCACCGTGGGCCCGTCGTACCAGGTCGCGGCGGCAGAGCGCGCGACGATGTTGTCGCCGTCGCGCGCGCTGACCGGGATGAAGCTCATCGGATGCACGCCGAGGCGCGCCAGGAAGTCGGCGTACTCGGCCACGATGGCGGCGAACGCCCCCTGCTCCCAGCCGAGCAGGTCCATCTTGTTGACGAGCACGCTGATCTGGCGGATGCCGAGCATCGAGAGGATGTAGCCGTGCCGCCTGGAGTTCTCGCGCACGCCCTCGTTGGCGTCGATGACGAGCAGCGCCGCCTGCGCCCGCGACGCCCCGGTGATCATGTTCTTGAGGAACTCCATGTGGCCCGGGGCGTCGTGGATGATGTAGTGACGGCGCGGTGTGGTGAAAAAGCACCGCGCCGTGTCGATCGTGATGTCCTGCGCCTGCTCGTTCTTCAGGGCGTCGAGCAGGAACGCGTACTCGAAGGGGCGCGCGTTTTGCTTGCACAGCTGCTTGACCTGCTCGAGCTTGCCGTCAGGTAGCGCGCCGGTGTCGGCCATCAGCCGGCCGATGACGGTGCTCTTGCCGTGGTCCACGTGACCGACGGCGACGAGGTCCAGCCGTTCGAGGTCGAACGGCGAGACCTCGTCGCCGGAGCTCGCCGCGGCGCAGTCCGGCGCCTCGAGGGCGGGGTCCGCCGCGTCCTCCGCCATACGGTCCGTCACATGTACCCCCCGCGGCGCAGCGACTCGAGGCCGCCGCCGTCGTCCTTGTCCTGGGCGCGACCGCTGCGCTCGGCGATGGTGCTGAACTTGCCCGAGCGCAGCTCCTCGATGATGTCGGGGATGTCCCTGGCCGTGGACTCGACCGGCGACGTGCACGGCCAGCAGCCGAGCGAGCGGCAGCGGTGGCCCGTTCCGTCGTCGAAGTACAGGGACGCGACGGGGATGTCCTCGCGGTGAATGTACTCCCACACGTTCAGCTCGGTCCAGTCGAGCAGCGGGT
>JAAZAR010000076.1 GCA_012514235.1 Actinomycetota bacterium | reverse complement strand
GGCGTGCTTGAGCGCGATCATGCAGCAGAGCCGCGAGCAGTGCGGCAGGTGGCGCTGGTCGCGCGAGCCGGCGCACTGGACCATCACGAGCTCCTCCACCGGCATGCGGCCCAGGGCCGCCTGCGCCGTCCAGTCGTCCAGCATCTCGGCGAGCTCGACCTGGGTGACGACCTTGTCGCCGTCGTAGCCCAGGTACTCGTAGTACGCCGGCGGCGCCGGCTCGCACCCGGTGGCCGTGAGGATCGCTCCGGCGTTCACCGTGATCCGGCGCGGCGACTGCTCGAAGTCGATCGCCTCCACAGGGCACTCGCCTGCGCATCTGCCGCAGAACGTGCACGTCTCGAGATCGACGGTCCGCACCACGCGCCCGTCGTAGAACTCGGTGTAGATCGCCTTCCTGCCGGGTTCCGAGGACTCGACCTCACAGACGGTCTCGCAGGTGCCGCAGTTGATGCAGGCGTCGGTCACGATGTTGGGGAGCGTGCGGATCTTGACCTGGAAGTCGCCGGGATGACCGGCGACGGACTCGACGGTGGATCGCCGGTGGATGGTCAGCGCGGGGTGGTCGATGGAGACGTTGCGATGGAAACACTTGCGGGTGCCGGGTTGGGCGTCCGTGGTCGGCAGGCACTGGCCGCAGTCGTTGGTGGGGAACACGGTGCCGATGCGGGCGGCGCGGCCGCCGAGGAAGGGCCGCCGTTCCACGAGTTCGACGTGGTGACCCATCTGGGCGAGCTCGGTGGCGGCCTGCGTGCCGGCCACGCCGCCGCCGATGACCACCACCGTGTCGTTGCGCTCGGGGTAGCTCATGGTGTCCGCGGGCGAGTCCGGGTAGGCGATGGACGAGTCGATGATGCGGGTCGCCTTGTCGGTGACCGCGTCGACGTCGTCGCCGTGCACCCAGCTGCAGCCCTCGCGGATGTCGGCGATCTCGAGCTGGAGGCCGCGCGCCGTGAGCTTGTGGAAGCGGCGCGCGGCGAAGTCAGGCGAGCAGCCGGCGAAGACGAGCTGTCGTCCTTCGCCGGCCTCGTCCCCCGTCCCGGCGTCCAGGAGTTCGAGCATCTTCGCCTGGCCGACGCGGCTGCACCAGTGGGTGTCGCGCAGCACGTCGGCGTGCAGGCTGACGTGCTGCTCGAGCCGGTCGTAGTCGACGTTGGTGAGCGTGCCGGCGCACTCGCAGAGCAGCACGAGCGGGCGCTCGGCGGTGGTGCCGGCGCCGGTGGAGGCGGTCATGGCCGCACCTCGCCGCCGCTCGCCGCCGGAGCGGCCGTCGCTTCCGCGGACGCGGCGCCCGCTTCGGGCGGCCGCGCCTCGATCGCCCCTGCAGGACAGGTGCGCGCGCAGGTGCCGCAGCCGAGGCACCTGTCGTCGTCGTGCACGATGGTGCGGTACACCGTCACTCGCTCCGGCACCTCGATGGGGCCGTCCGGCTCGTGCCGCATGAGCACGCGCAGCGCGGCGCCGAGCTCACCCCGGCGGCTGCCGTCCGGCGCGTCCAGCAACTGGGTCACGTCGAAGAAGTCGCCGCGCTCGGAGGCGCCGCTCGGGCAGTCTCTGGCGCAGGTACCGCACCCAACGCAGAGCTCTTCATGGCGGACGATCGTGCAGCCGACGCCGGTCGTGCTCTGCAGGTGGCCGCCCGGTACGCGACTGAGGATCTGGCGTCCGCGGTTCGTCAGCGGCATCAGGCGGTCCTCCTCGTCCGGGCCGGCGGCTGTTGCGACGCCGCCGCCGCGCGGGTCCCGTCGTGCGTCGTCCTGCTCTGGCCGTCCGAGGACCGCGGCAGCGGCGGCAGGCCGCCGACCACGCGGTCCATCTCGCGCACGGCGGCGACGAACTTCGGCGGCTCGCCAGCGCTCATGGTGAACATGCGGCAGCGTTCGGGCTCCACGCCGACACTCTCCAGCAGGCGCTGCACGAACGCCACGCGATCGACGGCGTTGAAGTTGCCTTCGCGGTAATGGCACTGGCCGAGCAGGCAGCCGGCGACCATCACGCCGTCGGCGCCTTCGGCCAGCGCTCGAAGCAGGTGCAGCGGGCTGACGCGTCCGGTGCACGGCATGAGGACGAGGCGGACCGACGGCGGCAGCGGCCTGCGCGCGTTGGCGCTCGCGTCGGCCGCCGCATACGCACACTCACGGCAGCAGAAGGCGACGATGCTGCGGCCGGGGCTCGTCGCCGTTCCGGCCGTCGCCGTCGCGGATGTGGCCGTGGCGGTCATCAGACCGTCGCCTCGGCGAGCACCTCGGCGTCGCTGAACCCGCCGAGCTGCATGGCTCCCGTGGGGCATTCGGCGGCGCAGATGCCACAGCCCCGGCAGATGGTGGGATCCACCGTCGAGTGGGCGTCGGCGCCGAGCGTGATCGTGATCGCCGTCTGTGGGCAGGCAGTCTCGCAGACGCCGCAGGCGACGCACACGTCCACATCGCTCGTGGCCACCTGGGCGGGGGTCATCGTGAAGCCCGTGCTGAGCATGCTGACGGCACGGGCCGCCGCAGCCTTGGCCTGGGCGATCGACTCAGGGATCGTCTTCGGTCCCTGTGCTGTACCGCAGAGGAACATGCCGGTGCGCTGCGTGTCGACCGGGCGCAGCTTGGGGTGGAACTCCCGGATGAACCCCGCCGCCGCGGTCTGGACACCGGCGACGCGGGCGATGTCCTGCGTGCCGCCGGAGGCCTCGAGCCCGGCGCTGAGCACCACGAGGTCGTACTGCTCCTCGCTCTTGGTGCCCGTCATCGTGTTCTCCATGCGCACCGTGAGGGTGCCGTCGAGTTCCTCGTGGATCTCGCCGACGCGGCCACGCACGTATCGCACGCCGCGTTCCTGCACCAGGCGGTAGTACTCCTCGTGGGCCTTGCCCGGCGCCCGCAGGTCGGTGTAGCCGATGGTGATCTCGGCGTCCGGGTAGTGCTGCTTGATGAGGGAGCCGTGCAGTGTGGCGAACAGGCAGCAGACGGCCGAGCAGTGCTCGTTGCCGCTGCTGGTGCAGTCGCGGGAGCCCACACACTGGAGCATCAGGATGCGCTTGGGCGTCGCGCCGTCCGACGGCCGCACGAGTTCGCCCGCCGTCGGCCCGGAGGCCGAGAGCAGGCGAGCCAGCTGGCTCTGCGTGATCACGTTCTTGTGCCGGCCGTAGCCCAGCGGAAGCTTGCGCGTGGCGTCGAACTCCCGATGGCCGGTGGCGAGGATCACGGCGCCGACGGTGATGTCCTCCTCCCAGGGCTGCTGGTCGAAGTCGATGGCGTCGGCCGGACACGCGGCGACGCAGGACTCGCAGTCGGAGCACACGGCGCACGAGAGGCAGCGGCTCGCCTCCGCCATCGCCTGCTCGCGGGTGTAGCCGGACTGGACCTCTGCCCAGGTCCGGCGCCTGGTCCCGGCGTCGGCGAGCGGGACCGGGACACGGGTGCCCGGCGTGACGGCCGAGAGCTCGTCGACCGAGGGCCTCGCCTCCGCTTCGCCCCCGGTCCACACGGGCAGCAGCGTCTCGCCCCGCAGGAAGTTGTGGATGGCGGCCGCCGCCCGCCGCCCGGCCGCGACGGCCTCGATGGCCGTGAAGTGGCCGGCGGCCGCGGCGTCGCCGCCGGCGAACACGCCCGGCCGCGCCGTCATGAGCGTGCGGCGGTCGGCGGCGATCTGACTGCCGACGAGTTCGACGCCGTCGCAGCCGCGGGCGAACCCGCCGTCGAGCGTCTGGCCGACGGCGAAGATCACGGTGTCGGCGGGCAGTTCCAACTCGGAGTCGGCGATCGGCACGGGCTCCCGGCGACCGCTCGCGTCGAGCTCACCCAGCTCACACCGCTGCAGACGCAGCCCGGTGACCCGGCCGTCCGCTCCGGTGACCTCCACGGGCTGCACCAGGAACTCGACGCGCAGACCCTCGTCCCTCGCCTCCTGGAGCTCGGCGGCGTTGGCCGGCATCTCCACCTCGTCGCGACGGTACACGAGCGTCACGTCCGGCGCGATGCCGCGCGCCTCCTGCAGCCGGATGGCCGAGCGCGCCGCGTCCAGTGCCACGTCGCCGCCACCCACGACCACGACGCGCTCGCCGACTGCCGGCGTGCGTCCGAGGTTGACCTCCCGGAGCAGCTCGACGGCTTGCGAGACGCCGTCAAGGTCGGCGCCGGGGAGGTCCACGGGCGCCGCCTGCTGCAGGCCGGTGGCCAGGAACACCGCCCGGTACTCACGCGCGAGCAGGTCGTCGACGGTGACGTCGTCGCCCACGCGGACGCCGAGCTTCAACTCGACGCCGCGGGCCAGCACCTGGTCGATCTCCCGCTGCAGCACGTCGTGCGGGAGCCGGTAGGCGGGGATCCCGAGGCGCAGCATGCCGCCAGCGACCTCGTGCGCCTCGAACACGGTGACGCCGTAGCCGAGCTCGGCCAGGTCGCGGGCGCACGTCAGGCCCGCCGGGCCTGCGCCGACCACGGCCACCTGCTCGTCGTAGAGGCGCGGCGCCTGGTGCACCGGCAGCGTGGGACCGACCTCGTCGGCGACGAACCGCTTGAGCGCGGCGACGGCGACAGGCTCGTCCACGTCGCCTCGCGCACACGCCTGCTCGCACACGTGCGTGCAGATGCGGCCGCACACGCTCGGGAACGGGTTCGGCTCGCTCGCGACCCGATAGGCCTCCTCGAACCGGCCGGCCGCGACGAGCGCGACGTACCCTTGCGCCGAGGTGTGCACCGGACAGGCGGACTTGCACGGGCTCCAGCCCTTGCGGTCGATGGCGAACGTGGCCGGCACGGCGTTGGCGAAGGGGCGGGAGACGGCCTTCCGCTCGCTGACGCCGAAATCGAACTCGTTGGGACGGGTGACGGGACAGACCGACGCACAGTCACCGCAGCCGACGCACTTCTCGTCCACGTAGCGGGGGCGGTGGCGGATGGTCGCCGTGAACTCGCCGGGCGGGCCGGTCACCGACGTGACATCGGAGAGCGTGTGGATGTGGATGCGGCTGTTGGTCGCCGCCCCGGTGAGGCGCGGGGCGAGGCTGCACATGGCGCAATCTTCGGTGGGGAACGTCTTGGAGAGGCGCGCCATGTAGCCGCCGATGCTCTGCTGGCGCTCGACGAGGTGCACGTCGATGCCTGCGTCGGCGAGCTCCTCCGCGGCGGAGATGCCTGCGATGCCGCCGCCGACCACCAGCACCGAGCGGGTGAGGAAGGTGCGCCGGCGCGGCAGGTCGCTCATGTGGTGCAGCCGCGCCACGGCCCCTTCCACGATCTTGCGCGCCTTGGCCTGGGCAAGCTCCCTGTCGCCGGCGTGCACGTAGGAACAGCCTTCGCGGATGTTGCCGAACGCGACGGCGTTCTCCCCCAGCTTGATCTCGCGGGCGATGCGCTCGAAGGTCGGGCCCTGGAAGCGCGGCGAGCACGAGGCGATGACGAAGTGGTCGAGGCCGCGCTCCTCCACCGCCTTCTCGATCAGCGCGCGACCCTCGGTGCCGCACATGAACTGGTTGACGGCCACCGAGACGACGCCGTCGAGCGTGCGCACATGCTCGGCGAGCGGTTCGAGATCGACGACGCTGCTGATGTTGCCGCCGCACTCGCAGAGGAAGACCCCGGCTCTCATCGGGCACCTCCGGCGGTCGTCGCGGCGGGACGGGCGCCGATGCGCTCGAGGAACGGCTCGACGTCCTGGGAGTGCGTCTGGACGCCGACGACCTTCTCGGGGTCGGCGCCGAACACCAGCGCCAGCAGCTGCTGCACGTGCAGGTGGATGAAGGGGAACTCCTCACCCGTCGCCTCGGAGATGGTGTCGCTGAAGCGGTCGAACTGGATGTGGCAGTTGGGGCACATGTGCACCAGGACGTCGACCTCCTCCTCGTGCAGCCGGTGCAGCTTCCTCCTCGTCACCGCGACCGAGATCGATGGGTTGACGAATCGCTGGCGGAAGCCCGCCCCGCAGTGCGTCTGCTTCTCGTTGTAGGCGCCCGTGACGACGACGCCGGCGGGGATCAGCAGCTCTTCCGGGACCATGAAGTTCTCGTT
>JAAZAR010000149.1 GCA_012514235.1 Actinomycetota bacterium | reverse complement strand
GCTGGAAGGAGATCAGCATCATCTTCCAGGGGGCCATGAACGCCCTGAACCCGGTGCGGGAGACCGGCAAGCAGATCGCCGAGCCCATCCAGTTGCACGAGGGGCTCTCCGAGAAGCAGGCGATGGGCCGCGTGCGCGAGCTGTTCGAGCTCGTGGGCATCAGTCCCAAGCGGGTCATGGACTTCCCCCACGAGCTCTCCGGCGGCATGCGCCAGCGCGCCATGATCGCCATGGCGCTGGCGTGCAACCCCAAGCTGGTCATCGGCGACGAGCCCACCACGGCGCTCGACGTCATGGTGCAGGCGCAGATCCTGGAGCTGATCGAGCGTCTGCGCAAGGAGCTGGACCTCTCGTTCATCCTCATCAGCCACGACCTCTCCGTCATGGCGGAGACCTGCGACAAGGGCGTCGTCATGTACGCCGGCGAGGTGGTCGAGAGCGGCAGCACCGCCGACATCTTCAACAACGCCACGCACCCGTACACCAGACAGCTCATCAAGAGCTTCCCCAACATCCACGAGAAGCGCGAGATGGTGCGCTCCATCAAGGGCGACCCGCCCAACCTCATCAACACGCCGGCGGGCTGTTACTTCTGCCCGCGGTGCGACGTGCGGAAGGGGCAGTGCGAGGTCGAGCATCCGCCGCTCGTCGAGGTCGGTCCGGGGCACTTCGCGCGCTGCTTCCTCTCCAAGGAGTGCGACGCGACGGCAGACCCGGCCATCCCGGTCCCGGATCCGAGGGGGGTGTGACATGACCATGGAGCAGACCCAGCGCCCGGTCCTCAAGGTCGCGCCCGAGTCGGGGGAAGTGCTGTTCGACGTCAAGGACCTGCAGGTCTACTTCCCGATCCACGAGGGCTTCTTCAAGAGCATGGTCGCCACGGGCAAGCGCTTCGTGAAGGCGGTCGACCACGTCTCGTTCCAGGTGAAGAAGGGCGAGATCCTGGCGCTGGTCGGCGAGTCCGGCTGCGGCAAGACGACCACCGGCCGCGCCCTCCTGCGTCTCGAGGACGCCACCGGCGGCGAGATCCTGTACAAGGGCCAGCCGGTGAACAAGTACTCCGGGAAGGAGCTGCGCGACTACCGCAGGAAGGCGCAGATCATCTTCCAGGACCCGTACAACTCCATCAATCCCAAGCAGACGATCTTCGACATCGTCGCCGAGCCGCTCGAGGTCAACAACGTCTGCTCGAGCGAGCGGGAGAAGGAGGAGCGGGTCATCACCGCCATCAGCGAGGCCGGGCTGAGGCCGGCGACGGAGTACCTGTACCGCTACCCGCACGAACTCTCGGGCGGGCAGCGGCAACGCGTCTGCATCGCCGGCGCCACCGTGCTCGACCCTGACGTCATCGTCGCGGACGAGCCGGTCGCCTCCCTCGACGTCTCCATCCGCAACGACATCCTCAAGCTGATGGTGGAGGAGAAGGAGAAGCTCGGCGTCACGTACATCTTCATCACCCACGACCTCTCGCTCGCCTGGGTGATCAGCGACCGGATCGCCGTCATGTACCTGGGGCGTATCGTGGAGATCGGCGACACCGAGGAGGTCGTGGCCAATCCGCAGCACCCGTACACGAAGGCGCTGATCAGCGTCATCCCGGTACCGGATCCGCTGGCCAAGCGCGAGCACGTGATCCTCAAGGGCGAGACCCCCAACCCCAAGGACATCCCCTCCGGCTGCCGCTTCCATCCGCGGTGTCCGGAGGCGATCGATGCCTGCAAGGAGATCGACCCCGAGGACGTCCACATCGGCGGCGACCACTACGCCGCCTGCATCAGGATCAAGTAGCGTCAGGGCCGGCCGGGGCGGGGGAGCCGTGAGGTTCCTCCCCGCCCCGGCCGGCCCGCGTCTCGCCCGGGGAGGAGGGACCGGTATGAGGAGCATCGGCAAGGGCGTCGCGCTCGCCGTCGTGCTCTGCGCGGTGAGCGCCCTCGCCGTCTGCGCGCCGCCGCGCGCCGCCGCCTCGACCGCTCCCTCACCGGCCGCCGTCAGCTACCGGATCGGCATCGACCAGGATTGCGACGGGATGAACCCGTTCGTGTCCTGGAGCAGCATCTCCTGGGAGTGCTTCCGTCTCGGCTACGACTTCCTCACCCGGTACGACGCCGACTACAGGCCGGTGCCCGACGTGGCCACGAGCTGGGAGACCTCGGACGACGGCAGGACGTGGACGTTCCACATCAGGGAGGGGATGAAGTGGCACGACGGCGAGCCGCTCACGGCTCACGACGTCGCCTTCACCTACAACCTGATCCTCGACACCCAGCACTGGGCGTTCATCCAGTACCTCACCGGCGTGACGAGCGTGACCGCTCCCGACGACGCGACCGTCGTCATCACCACGAGCGAGCCCAACGCGGGGATGCTCGCGCTCTACATCCCTATCCTCCCCGAGCATGTCTGGGAGAAGGTCGACCCGGATCATCTGGACAGGTTCCGCAACATGCCGTTCGTGGGCTCGGGGCCGTTCCGCGTGACCGAGGTGGAGAAGGGCAAGTGGGTCAGGCTCGAGGCCAACCGGGAGTACCCGGACGAGCTGGGAGGGTCGCCCCGCCTCGACGAGCTGTACTTCGTGATCAGCGAGAACACCGACGCGATGATCGAGGACTACAAGGCCGGCAGCCTCGACGCCGTCGTCGACTTCCCGGCCACCTACATGAAGGTCCTCGCCGGACTGCCGGGCACCACGACGGTGGCGGCGCCGGCCGTGGGGTTCCACGAGCTCGGCTTCAACTGCTGGAGGAGTCCGAAGAGCAAGGGGAACCCGCTCTTGCGTGACTCCGTGATCCGCCAGGCGGTGCACTGGGCGATCGACAAGGAGAAGATCGTGGCCACGTCCGTCGCCGGACTGGCGGAGCCGGGCACGTCGCTGATCTCGGTCGCCCAGGGCGACTGGCACTGGGAGGTCCCGGAGGCCGGACAGTACCGGTACGACCCGCTCCGCGCCAAGCGCATGCTGGAGGACGCGGGCTACTCCGACAGGGACGGCGACGGCATCCGCGAGACCGCGGACGGCGACGAGCTCTCCTTCAGGCTCGTCGCCCTCACCGAGTACGCGGAGGACCAGGCGGCCGCCAAGATGATCGTCAGCTGGTGCCGGGACGTGGGCATCGAGCTCACGCTCGAGCAGAAGGACGAGGCCGCCTTCAGCGACGACATCTACGACAACGCCGACTACGACCTGTTCATCTGGAGCTGGGGCGGCGACATCGACCCGGGCTTCATGCTGAGCACCTTCACCACCACCCAGATCCTCAACTGGGGCGACAGCCAGTACTCGAATCCGGAGTACGACCGGCTGTACGTGCGGCAGGCGGAGGCGTTCGACCCGGCCCATCCGGAGGACACGACGCAGCGCAAGGCGCTCACCGACCAGATGCAGAAGATCCTGTACCGGGACACCCCGTACATCATCCTCTGGTACAACCTCAACCTGCAGGCGTTCCGCACTGACCGATGGCGCGGCTACGCCATGGCGCCGGGCGACGACGGGGCGCCGTTCTGGAACTTCATCCGCACCAGCTACATCGACCTGCAGCCGGTGGGGACGGGAGTCGCGGCCGACGAGGGCTCTGCGCCCTGGCTGTGGGCCGTGGGTGCCGTCGCGGCCGTGGCCGTCATCCTGGTCGTGCTGCTGCTGGCGCGGCGCCGTCCCAAGCCTGTCGAGCAACCGTGAACCGCACCGTGAAGACGCCCGGGGCTCCCGGGCCGGAAAAGGAAGGCAGATGACCGAGTTCGCAGCACTGTGGCCCGACGAGGCGATCGAGGCGATGCACGCCGCGGCGCTCGCTCTGCTCGAGCGGGCCGGAGTCCGCGTCGAGTCGGAGGCTGCGCGCGGACTCCTGCTCGCGGCCGGTTGCACCACCGCGGAGGGGGGGCGTGTCCAGATCCCCCGGCGCGTCGTGGACGAGGCGCTGGCCGCGTGTCCGCAGCGGTACGTGCTGGCCGCGCGCGATCCGGAGCGTTCGCTCGCCATGGACCCGGACCCCGGCGTGACCTACGTCCACAACCTCGGAGGAGCCCGGGACGTGTGCGATCCGCGCACCGGGGCAGGCCGCCGCGCGACCCTTCGCGACCAGCTCGTCGCGACCCGCATCATGCACCATCTGGTCAACCAGGAGCAGGTCACCTCGCTCTGGCAGCCCGAGGACGTACCCGACCTGCTCGAGCCGCTGTACTCGTACCTCGTCCTCGCGCACGAGACGGACAAGGCGCTCGGCGGGCCCGGCATCTCCTACCCGTTCCAGGCACTGTACCTGCAGGAGATGGCGGTCGCCGTCACCGGCGCCACGGGCGACGACGGCGCCTATCCCATCGATCTCGCCTTCTCCCCCGTCAGCCCCATGATCCTCGGCGCCGACGTCTCGGACGCGCTCGTCGAGCAGGTCCGGCGGGGCGGCGTGGCGGTGGAGATCCTGCCGTGCCCGGCGGCGGCGACCACCGCGCCGGGCGCTCTGTCGGCCGCCCTCGCCCAGCAGCATGCCGAGGTCCTGGCCGGCGTCGTGCTCACGCAGGCGGCGGCGCCGGGCACGCCCGTCTACTACGGGCCGAGGCTCAGCGCCGTCGATCCGCGCAGCGGCGTGGTCGTCAGCGGTACACCGGAGACGGGCGTGGCCTCCTGGGCCGCCGTCTTGCTCGCCCGTCGGTGCGGACTCGCCTGTGACTGCTACGGACCGTGCAGCGACAGCAAGGTGGTCGACACGCAGTTCGGCTACGAGCGCGCCGTCAACGCGATCCTCGGCATGGCACCGCAGCCGCGCCTGCTCTCCGGCGTCGGTGAGATCCAGGCCGGCGTCGCGAGCTGCCCGGAGGTGCTCGTCATCGACGACGAGGTGCTGAACAACATGCGGTATGCGCTGGCTCCGCGGCCGTGGGACGTCGATGCGCTCGACGTGGACGCCATGGTGGACGGCGTGCTCTCGGGACGGGGGTTCCTGGGGACCAAGCACACGCGGCGCTACATCCGCTCCGAGTTCGTGAGCCCGCTGCTGAGCTACCGCGGCGGCCTTGGCGACTGGCTGGACGCCGGGCGCTCCGGGCTCGTCGACCTGGCGTCGGAGAAGGCGGCGGAGCTGGCCGCTCGCGATCCTCTGGGCATGCCCGAGGACATGCTCGACGAGCTGGCCGGGATCATCGACCGCTGCGCCGCCGACCTCGGCATCTCCGGCCACCCCGACCCGCGCCGCGTGCTCGGTCTGTGAGTCGCGCGATGGGAATCCCGTTCGTCCACGTCCGGGCTCGCGGTACGCACAGAGAGCTCGGCCGCGCCGTGGGGGAGGCGGCGCGCGAGCAGGTGCATGCCTCGGTGGACTTCTTCCGCGACGACTTCCCGGCCATGACGAACGGGCGGCTCACGTTCGCCGAGGCGGAGGTCGAGGCCGCCGCGTACGAGGCGCAGGCACGCCGCTGGCTGCCCGAGCTCGTCGAGGAGCTGGAAGGTCTCGCGGAGGGGTCGGGCGTGCCGTTCTCCGCGCTGCTCGTCCTCAACTGCGGCGAGGAGTTCACGTCGGACGAGCCGGCCGTGTGCGAGCAGCCGTGCTCCCGGTCGCCGCGCTCCGGCGACCACTGCACGGCGGTCGCCGTGGTGGCCGGCGGCAGGCACATCGTCGGTCACAACATGGACTGGTACACCGTCGACGCGGTCAACAACGTCTTCTTCGATCTCACCGGGCCGGACGGCACGCGCATCATGGGCCTCGCCGGCGCGCCCTACCTGCTCATGCTCGGCATGAACAGCCGTGGGGTGGGCAACGTGAGCAACTCGGTCCACTCCACCGACAACCGGATCGGCGTGCCCAACGCGTTCGTCCGCCGCTCGACGCTCGCCGCGCCGACGCTCGAGGCGGCGCGGGACCTCGGCCTGCTGGCCGCCCGCGCCCGCGGCACCAACCACTTCTTCGCCGACACCGACGGCCGGCTCTGGGACGTCGAGAGCTCGGCGACTGCGTCCGCGTTCATGGATCACACCGCCGCCGGCCTCATGGCGCACACCAACCACTACGTGTCGCCGGGGATGCAGCCGTACGAGGGAAGCGGCGGAGGAGAGTCCGAGGTCCGGATCGCGACCGCCGAGCGGCTCCTCGCGGAGGGGCTGGCGGCCGGGGACGACCCGGTGGATCTCGTCGCTCGGGTCCTGGGCACCCACGAGCCGTCGCCGCGCGAGTGCATCTGCGGTCACCCGGACCCATCCGCGCCGCCGGCCGACCAGGGCATGACGGTCGGCAGCATGATCTGCGACCTGGACGAGCGTCGCGTGTACGCATGCGCGGGGCCGCCGTGCGAGAACGACTACGAGGTGTTCGAGATGGGTGACGCATGAACGGCGTGACGGACGGGCGCGGCCGCGCCGGGCGGACCTCCGCGCCTACCTACGATCTCGTCGTCGCGGCCGGGCGTATCGTCGACGGGTGCGGCAACCCCTGGTATCGCGGCGACGTCGCCCTTCGCGGCGGCCGGATCGCCGCGATCGGCGCCCCGGGGACGCTGCGCGGCCGGCGCGTGGTCGACGCCGGGGACCGGTACGTCACCCCCGGCTTCATCGATCCGCACACGCATTCCGACATCACGATCCTGCAGTACCCGCTGGCCGAGTCGGCCCTGTTCCAGGGCGTCACGACGCACGTGACGGGCAACTGCGGGATCTCCCCGGCGCCGCTGAGCGCGGCGCACCGCGACGCCGCCCTCCACAACTGGGGGCACTACTGGGACCCGACCGACGTCGAGTGGACCTGGCGCACCTTCAGGCAGTACCTGCGCGTGGTGGAGGCAGCCGGTGCTGCGATCAACATCGCCCCGCTCGTCGGACACGGAGCCGTGCGTATGGCGGCCATGGGCCTCGCCGAGCGGGACGCGACCGAGACGGAGCTCCGGCGCATGGAGCGGGAGCTCGACGCCTCGATGCGCGCCGGCGCGCTCGGCATGTCGAGCGGTCTCGTCTATCCGCCGGGATGCTACGCGAGCACGGCGGAGCTCACCCGCCTGTGCCGCATCGTGGCGCGCTACCACGGCATCTACACCTCACACGTCCGCGGTGAGCGCGAGACGATCCTCGAGGCGGTCACCGAGGCGATCGCCATCGGACGCGCGGCGGGGGTGCCGGTCGAGGTCTCGCACAAAGCGCCCAAGTGGGGCGCCCCCGGGGATGCCGCCGCGAACCTCGCTCTCATGGAGGCGGCGCGCCGTGAGGGATCCGACGTGACCACCGACAACGACGTGCACCCCGAGCTGGCGCCGCGCCTGTCGCGGGCGCTGCCGCAGCCTGTCCTCGACCTTGGTCGCGAGGCCCTCATCGCGCTGCTCTGCGACCCGGCGCGCCGGGCGGAGTTGCGTCGCGCGGTCGCCGAGGACGAGCTGCCGGGTGCCGGGTACACGGGACTGGTGCGGCACGGGCGCTTCGACCGCATCGTGATCCTGCATGCGCCGCGCCAGCCGGAGCTGCGCGGCCGTTCGGTCGCGGCCATCGCCGAGGAGCGCGGCCGCGATCCCTTCGACGTCTTCCTGGATCTCATCGTGGAGGAAGACGACGAGGTGGTCGGGATCTTCGAGTACATCGCCCCGGACGACATCGAGGCGCTGCTGCGCCACCCGCTCGCCATGGTCTGCTCGGACGGCTTCGTGTCGCGCCCGGCCGACGGGGCCGACACGTCGTCCTACTGGCCGTGCGGCTTCGGCGAGTACGCCGGCGTCCTCGAGCGCTTCGTCCGTGACAAGCCGGTGCTCCGGCTGGAGGAGGCGGTGCGCAAGATGACCTCGTTCCCGGCGCAGCGGTTCGGGCTTCACGACCGCGGCGTGCTGCGTCCCGGTCTGGCCGCCGACCTGCTCGTCTTCGACCTCGACCGCGTGCGCGACCGGGCGACCAACCCGTTCCCGCATGCGTTCCCGTTCGAGAACATCCCGCCTCGCTACGCGGAGGGCTTCGACTGGGTGATCGTCAACGGCGAGCCGGTCGTCGTCGACGGCGAGCACACCGGGGCGTTGCCGGGACGCGTGCTGCGGCGCCGCTGACGGCGCCGCAGCGTCCGCCTTGCGTTAGGAGTGGGAGTGTGCATAGTCGCGATGAGAAGGACCGGCCACGGGCAGCCGCCGAACCCCGGCCGTGGCCGCAGTCCGGAGCAGGACACCGAGTGATCACAGATATCAGACCACGCCGGCCTCGCGCGAGCGCGGCCGCGCTGCGCAGGGACTTCTGGGCGGCGTTCCGCGAGGAGATGCGGGACGTCGACATCAGCTGCTCGCGGGCCTCCTCGGACGGATGGATGTGGCACACAGCCGGTCTTGCCGCCGGGTACCTGGCCTCGCTGGTGAACGTGCGACAGGGTGAGGTGTGCGTGCGGTTCAGGCTCAAGGACGCGAACGCCGACACCGTCTCTTCGTTCCTCGGCGCGCATCGGGACCGCATCGATCGCGCCTTCGAGACGCCGCCGTCCTGGCGTGGCGGCGGCCGTTCTCACGTGATCGAGCAGCGGCGTGCCGCCGACGTGCTCGATCCTGGCAGCTGGCCCGAGGCGATGTCCTGGCTCAGGCGTCAGCTGCAGGACTTCCAGCGCGCCTTGTGGCCGCTCGTGGGGCGCGTGCCTCCGCCCGGAGAGAGGAGGCGCTGGGATGCAGAGCGTTTCTTCCGGGAGCTCGAGACGTGGAACCCCGGGTGTCTCTCGCCGGCGCAGGAGTTGCTCGCCTGGGCGAGCGACCGCGGCGAGGAGGTGCAGTGGGGCAGCGGCGGCCAGTGCGGGTCGTTCGCGCCGACGATCGTCTGCCGCGGCGTGCCGTACCGGCTGGTGAGCGCGCGAACGGACGGGACGCTGCGGCTGCTGTTCACCGCCCTTCGGGACACCCCCGCGTTCGCCGCTCGCGAGCGGCAGCTGGAGGTGCTGGGTCGCGTCAACGAGCTGCCGCACGTGCGTCTGGCGGAGGAGACGCTGCGGCAGCGTCCGGCGGTGCCGCTGGCCCTGCTCGCGGACCCCGCCGCAGCCCGCGGGATGGCGGACCTGCTCGACTGGTTCCGGGCGTCCGTGAGATCGCCATGAACGCACACCCGGTCGCCGCAGGCGGAGCTTCGCCGGCGACCGGCACACAAGCGTACGGCAGTTGAACGAGGTGGAGGGACTGATATGAAGCAGCGCAACAGACAGGACCGCGGCGCGGTCGCGACCAGGCTGACGATCGTGGGAGCCTGCGCGCTCCTGTGCGCACTCCTGGTGGGCGCCGCCGTCGCCCTGGCGGCCGACGAGTCGTCGTCGCCGGCCCCGTCCGACAAGGTCGTCCTGCGCATCGGTACGACCCAGGACGTCGACAACCTCAACCCGTTCGTCGGCTACTCGACGGCGGCCTACGAGGTCTACCATCTGAACTACGACTTCCTCGTCGGGTACTCGGCCGAGGACACCTTGCCGCGGCCGGAGCTCGCGACGAGCTGGGAGGTCAGTGACGACGGTCTCGAGTGGACGTTCGAGCTGCGGAAGGGCGTGACCTGGCACGACGGCGAGCCGTTCACCGCCGACGACGTGGCCTTCACCTACAACTACAACATCGAGAACGAGCTGAGCGCGTACGGCCAGTACGTGAACAACATCACCAAGGTGACCGCGGTCGACGAGGACACGGTCAAGTTCGAGCTCGCCAAGCCCAAGGCGAACATGCTGCGGTGCGCCGTGCCGATCGTGCCCGAGCACATCTGGAGCAAGGTGCCGGGCGAGAAGGCGGGCAACGACTACCAGAACACTCCGCCGATCATCGGGACGGGTCCGTTCCAGGTGGTCGAGGCCAAGAAGGCGGAGTACATCCGCCTCGTCGCCAACAAAGACTACTGGGGCGGCGCGCCGAAGGTCGACGAGGTCGTCATCGAGGTGTACCAGAACCAGGACACCATGACGATGGACCTCAAGAGCGGCGCGATCGACGTGGCGTACGGCGTCCCCGTCGCCCAGTTCAACGCCCTCAAGAACGAACCCGGCATCCAGGCGGACGCCGCCACCCAGAAGTACTTCACGCAGATCACGATGAACGTCTACGATGATCCGGCGTCGCTCGGGAGCCCGGTCCTCAAGGACGTCGAGTTCCGGCGGGCGATCAGCTGGGCCGTCGACAAGGAGAAGATGGTCGCGACCTGCTGGGGCGGCTACGCCCAGGTCGGCGACTCGATCCTGACCCCCACGGTCGACTACTACTGGACCCCTCCCGAGGAGATCCGGTTCGGCTACGACCTCGAGAAGGCGAAGACCCTGCTCGACGAGGCCGGCTACACGGACGGCGACGGGGACGGCATCCGTGAGGACAAGAAGGGCAAGCCCATCAAGCTCCGGCTCTGGACGCGCAGCGAGTCGCCGGAGCAGCAGCGCGCCGGCAAGCTCTTCGCCGGTTCCCTGCAGGAGATCGGCATCGACGTCGAGCTCACGGTGATGAACGACGGCACGATCAGCGACGGCCTCTACAACTACAAGGGCGACACGTACGCACCCGATTTCGACCTCTACATCTGGGGCTGGGGAGAGTACGCCGACCCGGACTACATCCTCGGCGTCATGACCACGGGTCAGATCGAGATGTGGAACGACTCGTGCTACTCCGATCCCAGGTACGACGAGCTGTACGAGCAGCAGGCGGCTGAGATGGACCCGGAGAAGCGCGCCGAGCAGGTCCAGCAGCTCCAGCAGCTCTTCTACGAGGCTGCTCCGTATTCGGTGCTGTGCTATCCGAACGCCCTGATCGCCTACAACACCAGCAAGTGGGAGGGCTGGGTCCGCTATCCGTCGGACAACGGCATGGTCGTCATGTCCAACGACAACATCGACAGCTACCTCAAGGTCGCTCCCAAGACGGCGGAGACCGCTACGAGCGAGTCCTCGAGCTCGACGCCGATCATCATCGTGGTCGTCGTCGCAGTCGTCGTCGCGATCATCGTGGCGGCGGTCGTGGCCGGTCGCCGGCGCGGCCGCGAGGTGGAGGAGTGAGCGTGGCCGCCGGCGCGGAGATCGTCTACCTGAGCCGGGCCGACGTGGAGGGCCTCGGCATGTCGATGCGCGAGGTGCTGGACGCCGTCGACGCGGGGTTCGCGGCCAAGGGCCGTGGCCAGACCGAGATGCCCCCCAAGCCCGGCATCCACACCCGTGCCGACTGCTTCATCCACGCCATGCCGGCCTACGTCGAGGAGCCGGAGGTGGCGGGCCTCAAGTGGGTGAGCGGGTATCCGCCCAATCCGGCCAAGGGCCTTCCCTACATCAGCGGGCTCCTGGTCCTCAACGACCCGGATACAGGGCTTCCGCTGGCGGTGATGGACTGCGCCTGGATCACCGCCATGCGCACCGGCGCCAGCGCCGGCATCTCGGCCAGGTATCTGGCCCGGCCCGGCAGCCGCATCGCCGGCATCGTCGGGTGCGGTGTCCAGGCCCGCACCAGCCTCATGGCGTTGGTGGAGACCCTGCCGGATCTCGAGGAGGTGCGCTGCTATGAGCTTCTCCCGGAGGTCACCGGCCGCTTCATTGAAGAGATGGGCGCGCTGTTCCCGGCGCTGACGTTCACCGCCTGCGACAGCGCGCCCGCGGCCGCCCACGAGGCTGACGTCGTCGTCACGGCCATCCCGATCGTGGTCGATCCGAGCCCTGAGCTCGATGCCGGAGCGCTCAAGCCCGGTGGTCTCGCCGTATCGCTCGACTACGACTCGGCCTGGACCGGCGCCGCCATGAAGGAGTGCGACAAGTACTGCTCCGACGACGTCGGCCAGATGCTCGCGACGAAGGAGCACGGGGTCTACTTCAAGGACATCCCCTCGACCGTGTACGCCGACCTCGGAGAGCTCGCGGCCGGACTCAAGCCGGGCCGCGAGCACGACGACGAGCGCATCTTCTCGATGAACATGGGGATCGCCGTCGACGACATGGTCACGGCCCGCGTGCTGTATGAGCGGGCCGTCGAACGCGGCGCGGGCGTGCGCCTTCCGCTGTGACGCCGCATCCGGGGACCGGGGCGGGCGGGCGCCTGGGGGCGCCCGTCCCGCTCTGGTCGGACGAGGCCGTCGCATCCATGCACGGGGCCGCGCTCGAGGTGCTGTCCCGGGCGGGGGTCAAGGTGCCGTCGCAGGCCGTCCGCGACCTGCTGGCGGAGGCGGGCTGCCGGCCCGGCGACGGCGACCGGATGACGATCCCGGCCGAGGTCGTGGCGGCGGCCCTCGAGGCGTGCCCGCCCTCGTTCACCCTGAAGGCGCGCGGGGAAGAGGCCGATCTGACGATCGACGCCGAGCCCGGCCCCGTGTACGTCCACAACATGGGCGAGGTCGCCATGCTGCTGGACGCGCGCACGGGGACGCCGCGGCAGGCGCTGTTCGCCGATCAGGTCGCGGCCGGCAGGGTCATGCACAACCTCCGGCATCAGCGCTCCGTCAATCCGCTGCTGTCGCCCCAGGACGTCCCCGGCGAACTGCTGCCGCTGTACTCGTACCTCGCTCTCGCGACGCAGACCGACAAGTATCTGGGCGGGCCCGGCATCTCGCTCGCCGCCCAGGCCGGTCAACTCGCGGAGATGGCGGCGGTCGTGACCGGCGGCGGGGGCGATTCCTGTTCGCTCGACGTCGCGTTCTCGCCTGTGCCGCCGCTGCAGCTCGGGAGCGAGGTCAGCGAGGGCCTCGTCGCCGCCGCGAGGGCCGGGCTCGTCTGCGAGGCCCTGCCGTGTCCGTCCATGGGGACCACGGCCCCGGCGCCGCTCGCCGCCGCCCTCGCACAGCAGCACGCCGAGGTGCTCGCCGCCGTCGTCGTGGTGCAGACGGTCAATCCGGGAACGCCGGTGTACTACGGAGCCCGGCTCCTCCCCGGCGACCCGCGTACCGGCGCCGCCGTCTGGGGCCGCCCTGTGCTCGGCCTCTGCGCCGCCGGCGCGACGCTCCTGGCCCGGCGGTGCGGTCTCGCGTGCGACTGCTACGGCCTGGCGACCGATGCGATGCTGCTCGACGCCCAGAACGGCTATGAGCGCGCCCTCAACGGACTTCTGGGCGCGCTGGCCCGGCCACGCTTCCTGTCCGGCGTGGGCAGCCTCCACTCGGTCGTCGCGGCCGGGCTCGAGCAGCTGGAGGTCGACGACGAGGTCCTGGGCTACGTGCTCTACGCGATCGAGGAGCGGCCGTGGGACGACGAGGCACTCGACGTGGACGCCCTCGTCGAGGGCGCCCTGGCGGGCACCTTCCTCGGAGTGAAGCAGACGCGCCGGTATCTGCGCAGCGAGGCCTGTCCGTCCGCGCTCTCCTATCCTCACGGACTGCAGGAGTGGCTGGCGGCCGGTGCGCCTTCCGTGGTCGACCGCGCCGAGGCGCGGTTGCGCGAGCACCTGGCGACGCCGGCTCCGGATCTTCCGGCCGGCGTCGAGGAGGAGCTGTGCGGCATCATCGACCGCGCCGCCCGGTCGTACGGCCTTCCCGAATGGCCGGACCCGCGGCGTCTGCTCGCCGAGGCCCGCAGCGCCCTCGAGGGCTGAGGTCCGCTCGGCTTCTCCAGAACGTACAAAATCCGGATGCCTCTTCACAGGGTCCATGGACACCATGTAGAATCCGGCAGTGATCACCGTCCAGGACATCCTCGAGATCCCCGAGCTGGACCTGCGCCTGCTGGCCGGCAAGGGCTCCATCGGCAACCCCGTCCGCTGGGTGCACATCAGCGAAGTGCCGGACCCGACCAGATGGCTCAAGGGCGGGGAACTGCTGCTCACCACCGGCTACGGCTTCGTCGGCGACGAGGCGCGGCAGGTGGAACAGATCAAGCGCCTCATCGACCACAACACCTCCGGCCTCGGGTTCGGGACCGGCTTCAGCTTCGACAAGGTGCCGCCGGCTCTGGTCACGGTCGCCGAGGAGTACGGCTACCCTCTCTTCGAGGTGCCGTACCACATCCCGTTCCTGGCCATCACGGAGGCGGTCGCGTCCAAGATCGTCAACGAGCAGTACTCGCTCCTCCAGCGCAGCCTGGCCGTGCACGAGAAGCTCACCAAGATCGTGCTCGAGGAGAAGGGCCTCGACGCGATCCTGTCCACGCTCTCGGCCCTGGTCGGCTGCTCGGCCGTGCTGTTCGACTTCCACGGCGTCGTGCTCTGCGAGTCCACACACCGTCGCCGCCTGGGCTCGCAGATCGTCGCCGACCTGTGGCGCGTCATCAGCGACCGCCGCGCGGACCGCCAGGACTTCGCGCTCAGCGTGGACGGCCTCGGATCGGGCGTGCAGGTCTACCCCGTGGTCGCATCGCACCGCATCGGGGCGTTCCTGGCGGTGGTCAAGGACAGCGGCGACTTCAGTGAGTACGACCGCATCATCCTCCACAACGTCGTCACCGTGACGGCGCTGGAGCTCGTCAAGAAGAAGGCGGTGGCCGAGACGGAGAAGCGGCTCGCCGGCGACTTCTTCGACGAGCTGATCGCCAGCGACCTGTACGAGGAGGAGATCGCCCGCCGGCTCGCGTTCTTCGGCCTCGATCCCCAGTCACCGCACCTGATCCTCCTCGTCGACATCGACGAGGAGGAGGATGGTGCGCCCGGGGAGCGCAACGAGGCGGCCGCACTCGACGTCAAGGAGCGCCTGCACTGGACGGTCGACGAGTTCATGGCGAGGCGCGACATCCTCGGCATCAGCGCCTCGCGCAGCGACTCGGTCGTCATCCTGGTGCAGCCCGGCAAGCTGGACCCCGGCCAGACCATCGCGCTGGCTGGGGAACTGCAGGGCACCATCAACGAGATGCTGCCGGAGATCAGCGTGTCCATCGGCGTCGGACGGTCCCATCGACAGCTCATCGACCTTCGCCAGAGCTACTACGAGGCCAGCTACGCCATCAAGATCCGCAAGCTCAAGGGCGAGTCCGGCGTCATCGCCAGCTTCGACGACCTCGGCTCCTACGGCCTCCTGCTCGGGTTGCAGGACACGCTGTCGCTGGAGGTCTTCTACGACAGCGTGCTCGGCAGGCTGCAGGAGTACGATGAGCAGAACTCGAGCGACCTGGTCAAGAGTCTGGCCTGCTTCCTCGAGGCCAACGGGCACTGGGGCGACGCAGCCGACAAGCTGTACGTCCACCGCCACACGCTGCGCTACCGGATGAAGCGTGTGGAGGAGATCACCGGCCGCGATCTCAACCGGTCACAGGACCGCATGGAGTTCTGGCTGGCCCTCAAGGCCAAGGAGCTCATCGACCAGTCCAGGAAGGGCAAGCAGCTCCAGGCCTGACAGGTCCGGGCACGCCGCCGCGCCGCGGTCAGGACATGACGAGGGACCCGTTGTCGACCGGGATGTTGACCCCGGTGAGGCCGTCCGTCTCCAGGCAGAAGCGGACGGCCGCGCCGATGTCGGTCGGTGCGACGAGCCGCTCTGCGGCGACGCGCGAAGCCGCGCGCAGCGTCGCCTCACGATGCTCGTCGTCGTCCAGGTCCACGGGTCCCGGGGCCACCCCGCACACGCGCACGGAGTCGGGCGCCCACGCCCGGGCCAGGATCCTGACCAGATGGATCTGGGCCGCCTTGGCGGCGCTGTGCGCGGCGAAGGTGGCCCAGGGCTGCAGGCCGAGGTAGTCGGTGAGGACGACGACCACGCCGCCCGAGGTGAAGTGCTCGCGGGCGGCGACCGCCGTGAAGAAGAACCCCTTTGCGATGACGTCGAGCGAGGCGTCCCACGACGCCTCGTCGATCTCCTGCGGCTGTCTCGGCACGAACGGTCCGCTGGCGGCGTAGACGACGGCGTCGAGGCCGCCGAGGGTGTCCACCGCGCGGGCGACGAGGCCGGCGGCGCCGCCGGCGCCGCCGGCGTCTCCTTCCACGGCGTAGGCCTCGGCGGCTCCCGCGGCCAGGAGCGCGGCCACCTGTTCGTCGGACGCGCGCGTGCGCGCGCGTGTGGAGACGGCGACGCAGGCGTCGTGCGCGGCGAGGTCGAGCGACACGGCGCGGCCGAGGCGGCGCACGCCGCCCACCACGAGTATCCTGGCGCCGCCGAGCTTCATGCCGGCGCCCCAAGGCACTCGTACAGCACGCGGGCGATGGCGGCGATCGCGTCGGGGGCCGCCGCCGTCGCCTCCCGGCTCAAGCCTTTCCAGAAGACGACCATGACCAATGGTGCCCCGTCAGGCGTGCAGACGATCGCGGCGTCGTTACTGGTCCCGCTCACGCCGCCCGTCTTGTTGGCGACGAACACGCCGTCGGGCAAGCCGGCGGGGATCTTCTCGCGCCACTCCTGGTGGGCCATGATCTCGATCATGAGGCGGCAGGACGGGCCCGTGGCACAGCGGTTCTGCGCGATCATCGCGAGCAGCTCGGCCATCTGGCGCGGCGTCCCCTTGTTGTCCAGCGCCTGGTCCACGACGAAGGCGTCCTCGAAGCTACGGGATTCGTCCCGGCCCCATCGCCGTTCGTAGAGGCGCAGGAAGCCGGACCCGGTGAGGCGCGCGTTCTCCTGGAGGATGCGCGCCAGCGCATCCTCGTGCTCGCCGCGCGCCTCGAGGTCCCGCCAGCGGGCGACGGTCTCGGCGCCGCTCAGGTCCACCCACTCCTCACCGGCGCCGCACTCGATGAGGTAGTACTCGCGGTTGGGCCAGAAGCAGTCGATGTCGGGCAGTCCGAGCTCGCGCATGGTCTCGTTCACGGAGCCCAGGCCGGCGAGACGCCAGAGCATGTCGGTGGCCGTGTTGTCGCTCAGCGTGATCATGAGATAGAGCAGGTCCCGCACGCTGGGGCGCAGGCCCTCGTGACAGTGGATGAGGGTGCTTCCCGGGCTCTTGTCCGCTTCAGTGAGGGTGACCCGGTCGTCCAGGCGCAGGCGACCGGCGTCCACCTGCCGCATGACCTCGACCATGACCGGGATCTTGAAGCAGCTGGCCATGGGATAGGGCTCGTCGGCGGCGATGTGGACGGTGGCGCCGCTCGCGAGGTTGCGCGCGGCCACGCCCACGGTGCCGCCGAGCGGTTCGGCGATGCCCGCGATGGTCTCATGGACGCTCGTCGGCTGGATCAAACTCCGGCACCCCCATCAGTGATCGGCTTCTACGATATAGGAGGCGGACTGGTATGGTCCACAACGCTGGGACGAAGTGACCCTTCGCGTTCACTAGTGGGCGGTTCTTTTTCCTTTTGGGCTTTTCTGCGCGGTCTGTTGTTGGTAGACTCCCGAATCGTGCACGGTCGTGTGCACATCCGAGCATGAGCCCATCAGGCCATGAGCATCGAGGAGGAGTCATGATCGTCGGTATCCCCAAGGAGATCCTTGAGCATGAGGGGCGCGTCGCCGCTCTGCCCAGCGAGGTGGCTGAGTACGTCAAGATGGGATTCGACGTGCTGGTCGAGACACAGGCAGGCGCCGCCGCATTCCAGTCCGACGAAGACTACAAGGCGGCCGGCGCGGAGATCGTCTCCGACGTCGCCGATCTCTGGGCGCGCTCGGACCTGATCCTCAAGGTCAAGCAGCCCGAGCCCAACGAGGCGCTCGGCAAGCACGAGGCCGAGCTCATGCCTGAAGGCAAGATGCTCATCACCTTCCTTCACCCGGCCAACCCCTGCAACCACGACTTCGTGCGCACGCTCGCCGATCGCCGCGTCACGTCGCTGACCATGGACGGCATCCCGCGTACCTCCCGCGCGCAGAGCATGGACGCGCTCACGTCCATGTCCACCATCACCGGCTACAAGTCGGTGATCATGGCTGCGTACAGGCTGCCGGAGTTCATCCCCATGATCGGCACTGCCATCGGTGCGACCAGGCCCAAGAACTGTCTGATGGTCGGTACGGGCGTCGTCGGCCTGCAGGCCGTCGCCACGGCGAAGCGCCTCGGCGGCATCGTCAAGGCGTTCGACATCCGCGAGGCGGCCCGGACCGAGGCCGACAGCCTCGGCGCCAAGGTCGCCGGCTTCGACGTGCCCGCCGAGGTCGCGCTGGGCGACGGCGGCTACGCCAGGACCCTTCCCGAGGAGTGGATCGAGAAGGAGCGCGAGGCGCTCAAGCCTCTCGTCGCCGACGCGGACATCATCATCTCGAGCGCGCTCGTCCCCGGCGAGATCGCCCCGGTGCTCATCACCGAGGAGATGGTGCACTCCATGAAGCCCGGGTCGGTCATCGTCGACGTCGCCGTCGACCAGGGCGGCAACTGCGCCTGCACCGAGGCCGGCAAGGAGATCTACGTCAACGGCGTCCTCGTCTCGGCCGTCGCCAACATCCCCGGCTCGATGCCCGTCGTCGCCAGCTGGCTCTACGGCAAGAACATGCTCGCCTACGTGCAGAACCTGTTCAAGGACGGACTCGACGCTCCCGACTGGGACGACGACATCGTCCAGAGCTCGCTCGTCACGAAGGACGGCAAGATCGTCCATCAGGGCACGCTCACGGCCATGAGTCTCGTCTGACCCGAGACCGCTGAGAGGACGACATCGTGAGCAAGGACGTTCAGAGCATCCTCATCATGGTGGTGGTGTTCGCCGCGTCCTTCGGGATCGGGTACGCGCTCATCTCGAAGGTGCCGCAGCGGCTGCACACGCCGCTCATGTCCATGACGAACGCGATCTCGGCCGTCACGATCCTCGGTGCCCTGCTGCTGTTCGCGGTGTCGCCGACCACCCCGCTCGAACTCGCGCTTGGAGGAGTGGCCCTGCTGACCGCGGGGTTCAACCTGGTGGGAGGATTCGCGGTCACCGCCCGCATGTTGAGGATGTTCAAGCGCTGAGAGAACCACGAGATACGGACCTCGGCGCCGGGAGTCCCGGCGCCGAGGTCTTTCTTTCACGTCGACACCGGCCGTCGGAGCGAGGAACATGGTTGAGATAACCGCGCTGCAGAAGTACGCCATCGAGCTGGCGATCATCGTCATCCTGATCATCGGCATCGCTCAGTTCCGGTCTCCGGCCGGCGCGCGCCGCGGCAACTTCACGGCTGCCGTCGCGCTCGGACTCGCCATCGTCTTCGTGCTCGTCACGAACGACGTGCACGACTGGTGGATCATCGCGCCGGCGTTCGTCGTGGGGGCGGCCATAGGCTGGCTGGTCGCCGTGCGCGTCAACATGATCCAGATCCCCGCGCTGGTGGCCCTGCAGCACGGGATGGGCGGGGTAGCGGCGCTCCTCGTCTCGTACGTCGAGCTCACGCGCACCTCGGCCGAGCTCACGCCCATCGGCACGGTGTCCGGGTACGTAGGGCTCATCGTGGGCTCCGCCACGTTCGCCGGCAGCATGATCGCCGCCGGCAAGCTCGCGAACAGGCTCAAGCAGCAGCCGACCGTCTACAAGCGGCACAACACGATCCTGCTGCTCATCATCGCCGCCGGTGTGGCGCTCACCGTGGGCGCCGTCCTCACCGGGGGTCTGGCGCAGCAGGTGCTGCTCCTCGGCCTGGTCGTCCTGTCCCTGGCACTCGGCGTGGTGTTCGCCATCCGCATCGGCGGCGCCGACATGCCGGTGCTCATCTCGTTCCTCAACGCGACGGCCGGTCTTGCGGCGGCGTTCGTCGGTGTCGTCATCGAGAGCACGCTGCTCATCGCCGCCGGCGCCACCGTGGCGTCGTCCGGCTCCATCCTCACCTGGGTCATGTGCGTGGGCATGAACCGCAGCCTCCTCAACGTCCTGATCGGTCAGAAGAAGACCAAGGGCGGACCGGGCGGGGCCAAGCCTGCCGCCGCCTCCGGGCAAGAGAGTCCGGACCAGCCCGCCTCCCAGCCCGCCGCCGACGACCCCCGCAGCCGCGCCCTCGCCGCCCTCGACGGCGCCGGGAGCGTGATCGTCGTCCCCGGCTACGGCATGGCCCAGGCGCACGCCGCCGGCGAGGTC
>JAAZAR010000147.1 GCA_012514235.1 Actinomycetota bacterium | reverse complement strand
TCTTCGGCGAGCAGGCCGTGCTCTGCGGCGGCTGCACCGAGCTGGTGACGGCCGGCTTCGACACCCTCGTGGAGGCCGGTTACCAGCCGGAGATCGCCTACTTCGAGTGCCTGCACGAGCTCAAGCTCATCGTCGACCTCATGTGGGAGAAGGGCATCGCCGGCATGCGCTACAGCATCAGCGACACCGCCGAGTACGGCGACCTCACTCGGGGCCCGCGCGTGATCGACGAGCACGTGCGCGAGACCATGCGCGACCTGCTCGCCGAGATCCAGAGCGGCGAGTTCGCGCGCGAGTGGATCCTGGAGAACCAGGCCAACCGTCCCGTCTACAGCGCACTGAAGCGCCAGGGCAAGGAGCACCTCATCGAGACCGTGGGCAAGGAGCTCCGCGCGATGATGAGCTGGATCGACGAGGGCGGGCTGGACATCGACGTCTGAGCCGGCCGGCGCGGACGGCGAGCGAAGGGGCGTGACGTGGACGGCGCCATGAGCGTGCTCGCGGTGGGTCGCCTCGCTCCCGAGTGCATCGCCCGTCTGGAGGAGGACGGCTTGCGGGTCGAGGCACGCCTCGACGCGGACGCCGCGGACCTCGAGGCCTGCATAGACGGTCACGAGGCGCTCGTCGTGGCGCCCGGCGTACCGGTCGGCGCCGCCGTGCTCGACGCCGCGCGGGCGCTCAAGGCGGTCGGCGTCGCCGGGACCGGCGCCGGCGGCATCGACGTCGACGCCGCGACGCGCCGCGGGATCGTCGTGGTGCACGCGCCCGACGCGGGCGCGGTCTCCGAAGCGGAGCACGCGCTGGCCCTGGTCCTGGCCGTGCTGCGCGACCTGCGCACCGGGGACGCCGCGCTGCGTGGCGCGGCCGCCGACTGGATGCCCGGCTGCGGAGTGGAGGTCCGCGGCACGTCGCTCGGCCTGATCGGCGTGCGTGCGAGCTCGTCGTTGCTCGTCGAGCGGGCTCGCGCGCTGGGTATGGAGGTCCTCGCCTGCGAGGCGCAGGTCGGCGAGGCGGCGGCTGTGGGCGGCGCCGTCGACTGCGTCACGCCGGAGCAGGTCATGGCGCAGGCCGACGTGCTCGTCCTGCAGACGGCGGGAACGGACGCGCCGCTCCTCGGAGCGTCCGTGTTGCCCGGCCTGCGGCCGGGGGCCCGGCTCGTCATCCCTTCCGCCGCCGGCGTCGTCGACGCGGCGGCGCTGGCACAGGCGCTGACCGACGGGCGGATCGCCGCCGCGGCGGTCGCCGTCGAGCCGGGCGACGTGCCGGCGCCGCTGCTGTCCGCGCCGCGGCTCCTCCTCACGACGCCGGCCGACGCCGGCACCATCGACGCCGCCCGCCGGGCGGCCGTCTCGGTGGCCGAGCAGGTCGCGGCCGTGCTTCGCGGCCGTCTGCTGCGCGGCGCTCTCAACGTGCCCGCCGCCGGCGACGACGCCGACGAGCTCATGCCGTTCATGGGGCTGTGCTCGCAGCTCGGCCGCCTGCTCGTGCAACTGGCGGGCGCTCCCGTGGACGCCGTCGAGATCACCTACGGCGGCAGCGTCGCCTACTACGACACCAGGCTGCTCACGGCCGGCGTGCTCGGCGGGGTGCTCGCCGGCAGGTCCGAGGTGCCCGTCAACTTCGTCAACGCCGAGCTGGTGGCCTCCGAGCTCGGCGTCTCCGCCTCGGAGACGCGCGAGTCCGGCATCCCCGACTTCCCCCGGCTCATCACGGTGGCCGCTGGCGGGACTGGCGGCGCCATGTCGGTCTCGGGCACGTCGCTCGGCTCCCAGCACAAGCCGCGCCTCGTGCGCGTCTTCGGGGAGGACGTCGACGTCGCGCCGGCGCCGCACATGGCGGTGCTGCGCTACGTCGACGCGCCGGGCATCGGAGGCAAGGTCGGCACGCTGCTCGGCGAGTGGGCCGTCAACATCGCCCACATGTCGGTCGGACGCGGCAAGCTCGGCGACGAGGCGGTCATGGTCGTCACGCTGGACGACGCGCTGACCCCGCAGCAGACGGACGAGCTGGTGGCTCGCTGCGGTCTCAAGTACGCGCGCGCCGTCGAACTCTAGGCGTCGCCGCAGCGGACTCCCTCCCAGTCCGGCCCGGCTGCCCATCGTGCGCCGGGACGCCGGGAGGGACGCACCGAGGCGCGACCGCGTCCCTCACGGCGCCGGTCCGCAATTGGTCAGGCGGCCTTGCGCATCACCTCGGCGGGCTCGTTGGAGATGGCCAGCGTGTTGCCTTCGCTGTCCTTGAACCAGCCGGTCTTCATATCACCGAACGTGGCGATGCCGTTCTCGGTCTTGATGCCGGGGAGGTCGTACTCCTCGAACTGGACACCTCTGTCGCGCAGCTCCTTCACGCACTCCTCGAGGTCGTCGACGATGAAGCTCGCGTACGTCGTCTCACCGCGCCTGAACGTGCTCTTGTAGAGCAGCAGCCGGTCCGACCCCAGCTCCACGAGGGCGCTGTTCGGGTCGTCCGACAGGCGCCGTACCGTGAGCCCCAGCTGCTCGCTGTAGAACCGCACGGCACGGTCGATGTCTTCGACGGCGATCGTCGGCATGACCGATCCGCTCGAAAGACCCATCTCGCATCACATCCTTTCAATGGACTACAGGGAGCGTTCCCGGGCAGCGTCCTGTTGACCGTTCGGTCGGGAGCCGATCGGGCATCCGGTCTTGACCCGCTGCGCGGCTGGACACCGGGCGGCGGTTCGGCTATCCTCCGCGCCATGCGGAGCCCATCACATCGCCCGTCGTGACGGCTGGTGCGGCGCGGTCCTCCCGGACCGCGCCGCACCAGCCGGCTCCGCTTCCTCTCGATCCCAGCACGACCGTCGCTGCCCGCACCCGCCTCGCCACGGCGCCTGCCTTCGCGGGGACCGCGACCGGGGCCCCTGGCGCCTGTCGCACGCGTCACGGCCGCCGCCCGTACGCCCGGCGCCAGCGCTTCCTGCGGCTGCAGCCGCGACTGGTCACCGCTCGATCGTGGCCTCTGGTCGAGTGTCTGATGTTGTGACGGGCCGCGCGTATTCCGTAGAATCGCGGCCTCCGAACCTCACGAGTTGGTCCGCCGCTCCGCCGGCAGCCGAAGTCACCCAAGAAAGGACGACACGATGCAGAAGCGCTTCCTCATCACCCCCGGCCCCACGCCCGTGCCGCCGGAGGTGCTCTCGGCCCTCGCCGAACCGGTCGTCCATCACCGCGCGCCGCGGTTCACCGAGATCCTCAAGCAGGTCGTCGCGGGGATGAAGTACATCTACCAGACGGAGAACGACATCATGGCGTGGGCCGCCAGCGGCACGGGCGCCATGGAGGCGGCCGTCATCAACGTGGTCAACCCGGGCGACCACGTCCTCGTGGCCTCCGTCGGCAACTTCGGCGAGCGCTGGAAGAAGCTCACCGCCACGTGGGGCGCCGAGGTCACCGCGCTCGACTACGAGTGGGGCACCAAGGCCGACCCGGCCGACATCGAGAAGGCGCTCGCCGCCGACCCGCAGATCACGGCCGTGTTCGTCCAGCACAGCGAGACCTCCACCGGTGTGGTCAACGACATCAAGGCCATCGGCGAGATCGTGGCGCGGACCGACGCCATCCTGGTCGTCGACGCCATCAGCGGTCTCGGTGCCAGCGACCTCAAGACCGACGAGTGGAAGGTCGACGTCTGCGTCGCCGGCTCCCAGAAGGCGCTCATGGTCCCGCCGGGTCTGGCCTATGCCGCCGTGAGCGACAAGGCATGGAAGGTCATCGAGCGGAACACCCAGCCGCGCTTCTACTTCGACATGGTCGCCATGCGCAAGAAGATGACCGGCGACTCCGCGCAGACGCCCTACACGCCGGCCGTCAATCTCATGGTCGCGCAGAACGCCGCCATCGAACTGATCAAGGACGAGGGCCTGGAGAACGTGTTCGAGCGGCACCGCGTGCTCGGCAAGGCCGCCCGCGAGGGCGTCAAGGCCCTCGGCCTCGAGCTGTTCGCTGTCGAGGACCCGGAGGCCAACTCCGTCACGGCCGTCAAGGTGCCCGAAGGCGTCGACGGCACGAAGATCGGCAAGATCGCCCGTGACAAGTACGGCGTGTGGCTCGCCGGCGGTCAGGGCCAGGTCAAGGGCAAGATCTTCCGCTTCGGACACTGCGGCTACTTCGGCCACAGCGACATCGTCGTCGGCCTCAGCACGATGGAGATGGTACTTGCCGAGCTCGGCTTCGACGTCGCGTGGGGCGCCTCCGTCGGCGCCGCCGAGCAGGTGTTCATGAACAGCCCGGTCATGCTCTGAGGGGGTGAGCTGAGATGACGGAACAGAAGAAGGTCCTGGTCAAGGAGAAGCTCGCGCCCGAGGGCGTCAAGTATCTGGAGGATCTCGGGTTCCAGGTGGACATCGGCACCGAGTGGGACGCCGACGAGCTGCTCAGGCGTATCCCCGAGTACCACGGCCTGATCATCCGCTCCGCGACGAAGGTCACGGCCGAGGTGATCCAGGCCGGCGAGAACCTGCAGGTGATCGGCCGCGCCGGCGTCGGCGTCGACAACGTCGACGTCAAGGAGGCGACCAAGCGCGGCATCATCGTCGTCAACGCGCCGCAAAGCAACGTGCTCAGCGCCGCCGAGCAGACGATCGCCCTCATCATGGCCTGCGCCCGCAATCTCGCGCAGGCCCACGCCGACCTCAAGAACGGCCAGTGGAACAAGGGCAAGTGGGGCAAGGGCGGCGTCGAGCTGCGCGGCAAGACGCTCGGCATCATCGGTCTGGGACGCATCGGGTTCCTCGTCGCGGAGGATGCCCGGGGTCTCGGGATGAACGTGCTCGCCTACGACCCGTTCGTGCCGTCCGAGAAGTTCCGCGAGCTCGGCCTCGAGCGGGCCGACAACCCGGACAAGATCTACCGCGAGGCGGACTTCATCACCGTCCACCTGCCCAAGAACGCCGAGACGATCGGCTTCATCGGGGACGAGGAGTTCGCCAAGATGAAGGACGGCGTGCGCGTCATCAACGTGGCGCGCGGCGGCATCATCGACGAGGACGCCTGGGCACGCGCCATCGAGAGCGGCAAGGTCGCCGCCTCGGCGGTCGACGTGTACCCCAAGGAGCCGACCACCGAGAGCCCGCTGTTCAAGTACGACAGCGTGGTCGCCACGCCGCATCTCGGCGCGAGCACGGTGGAGGCCCAGCTGCGCGCCGGCATGATCATCGCCGAGCAGGTGGCGGCGGTGCTCCTCGGCCGGTTCGCCAGCAACGCCGTGAACATCCCGCTGGCGCCCGGTGAGGACGCCGACGAGGTCATGCCGTTCCTGGGCATCGCCGAGATGCTCGGGAAGCTCATCGTGCAGATCGCGGACGGCCCCGTGGACACGTTCGAGATCGCCTACGAGGGCGGCATCGCCCGGTACGACACGCGCATCCTCACGCTCGGCGTCCTGCAGGGCGTGCTGGCCGACAAGGTCGACGGCCCGGTCAACTTCGTCAACGTGCAGGACATCGCCGAGGAGCGGGGGATCACGGCCAAGGAGAGCAAGCAGCCCGCCGCCGTGGACTTCCTGAACCTCATCACGGTGACGACGCACGATGCGCAGGGCGACCTCTCCGTCTCCGGCACCACGCTCGGCCCCAAGCATCGCCCGCGCCTGGTGGAGGTCTACCGCCAGGCCATCGACATCGAGCCGGCGCCGCACATGGCGTTCCTGCGCTACGCCGACGTGCCCGGCATGATCGGCAAGATCGGCACCAAGATGGGCGAGTTCGGCATCAACATCGGGCAGATGAGCGTCGGCCGGGAGGTCAAGGACGCCAAGGCCGTGATGGGTCTCACGCTGGACGAGCGCATCAACCCGGCGCAGCTCAAGGAGCTCGTGGACAGCTGCGGCCTCTACGACGGCAAGCGGGTCGATCTCTGACGCGCCGGACGTGACGGTGGACGAGCACGGGGGGCGGCGGGCCTGACGGCCCGCCGCCCGTTGCGTCAGCAGCCGTCAGACGCTGATCCGCGGTCCGATTCTGTACCGTGCCGCCGCCGCGGCGTGGGCCGCGACCTGACGGAACTGGCGAAGCATCACTCGGACGTCGTGCTGGTGCAATCTCGAAAGTCCTTCATCGACTTGGCCAGCAGGAGCTCGAACACCGCAAGTGGCCCTTCCGGGGTCAGATCGTCCTGGTCCAGTTGCAGTTGGATCCCAAGGCCGTCGACGACAGCGGAGACCAACCTGCCGAGGCTCAGCAGCATCTCCGATTTCTGGCCGTCGGCTGACAGACCGCCGAGCGGGAAGCAATCGCGGGCGTGGCCAGCTCCCCGCGCGCGTCTCGCCTTCTGCTACTTCTTCCTGACCACGACCTTGAGCTTCCCGGTCTGCGACGTCCCCTCCGCGTGGTCGGAGTGCCGGGAGACGATCGCGCGCACCTTGTAGGTCGCCGTGCGGTACGGGAGGCGCCAGGTGATGCGGTAGCGGGAGCGCTTGTCGAGCCGGCCGGAGGCCACGGTGCGCCACGTGGACCCCACGGCCTTCTGGATGAGAACCTTGCGGCCTGCGTGCTTGGGCGCGACAGAGCCCTTGAACACCTCGACGAGCCGCTTGCCGGCCGGCTTGAGGTGCGAGAGCGTGAGCTTGACCTTGGGCGCCACCAGGATCCGCTGCTGCTCCGCGGCGGCGTCACCGGCGAGCGCCGTCCAGGTGGCGTTCGTCTTCGGCTTGAGCGTGACCTCGTAGTACCCCTGCGCGTCTGTCCTGATGGAGGCTGCGACCGCGGTGCCGCCGCCCACGATCCTGCAGACCTTGACCGTGGCGTCCTGCGCGGGGCGGCTGCCGCCGAGCTGGTAGTAGCCGCTCACGACGACAGACTTGCCGTACGTCACGAGCGCGGAGCGCGGCCGCAAGGTGACGCCGGCGGGCGCGTCGGCGAAGTGGTAGAGCTTCGCCGCGCCGCCGGCGCCGAGGACGTAGCTGCCGCCCGCGCCGTCGGAGGCCGCGGCGGAGAACGACTCCGGCACGGTGGGGAGCAAGGCCGCATCCCATCGGCCGAGGCAGGTCATGCGGGCGACTCCGGGAAGGCCGGCGGAGTGGACGTCGCTGTAGGCGACGAAGAGGTCGCCGGCCCGGTCGGCCGCCACGGCGTCGACCCGGGGTTCGGGAAGGCCGAGCCCCGGGATGGAGCTCGGGGAGCCGGGCGTCTGCTGGCCGCCGGCCGCGAGATGCCGCACGACGATGCCGGAACCTGAGGGGCCGGCAAGGTAGCACCCGCCCTTGCCGTCGTCCGCGACCTTGACGTCTCCGGGCATCGCGACCGCGGTCGGCGTGAGCCAGAGTCTGGCGCCCGACAAGGAGAACCGCTGGACCTTGACCTTGCCGCCTTCCCGCCAGGCGATCACGGCGTTGGCGCCGGCGGTGACGGCGATGGGCTCCTGCGTCGCCGCCGGCGGCGGCGGGAGCAGCGGGTTGTACGGGGTCGCAGGGGAGCTCCAGTCGGCCGTTCCGTCTACGTCGTAGCGCTGGACGGCGAGGCCGTTCCGCCCGGGCGGGCCCAGCAGCACGACGGCGTGACCGAGGGTGTCGACGTCGAGGCTCTTGACGGTCCCGTTCGCGACGGCGACGCCGGGGTCGGCCGCGGCGACGGCTCCGGTGGCCGAGACGTGGTTGAGCAGCGTGTCCCCGGTGCCGGCGGTCGGAGATGCCGTGCACCACACCCACACGCCGCCGGCGCCGTCGCCGACCACGCCGGCGAGCGCCGCCGTGGAGCCCGGGCAGCGGAGGCCCGCCACGGCGGCGTCGGTGCACACGGTGACCGGGCCGTAGAGGGGGCTGCCGGCGGCGAGATCGAACCGGCCGGCGTGCACGGCGCCGCCGGCCTTCCAGACGACGGTCACGTTGGCGGCGCCGTCGCCGACCGCGTGCCACCCGTCGAGGCCCGTCACGGGCGGGACGATGGTGCGCGGGCCCACGGCCGGACCTCCCTCGCGCGGGTGCAGGGCGGCCTCCACGGAGGTTGCGCCGGACCCCGCGACCTGCCGGGCCGAGATCGGGCCATGCGTCGCCGTCGTGAGCTGCGCCGCCGCGCCGGCGTCCTGGGCCCAGAGCAGGTCGAGCGCCAGGGCGGGCGACGCGCCGCCCGCCAGCGCGACGACGAGGGAAAAGCCGAGCAGAACGAGCAGAACGAGCAGAACGAGCAGACGCCGCATCATGGTCCCCCGTGGTCCGCGGACTGGTCTCGAGCATCCTAGCAGAGGGCGCCTCGATCGCATCTGCCGATCCTGCGTGCTTGCGCCTGCCTGCACGCGTGGCATAGACTCGCTGGACCATGCGTCGCCGTGCGACAAGCGAGTCCAGCCGGGAGGCCCACATTGGGGTACGCGCCCGCGACCTCTCCCTCCTCGGCTGCCTGCTGCTCCTCCCCCTCCGGGGGGATGTGTAGACACCTCTCGGCCTGCACGGCCACTCCAGGATCACACCCGGATCCAGGCTCCATCAGTTGACGACGCATGCCTCGAGGAGGTGGAGGTGACTCGTGGGTAACAGGTACATCAGGATCTTCGACACCACGTTGCGCGACGGCGAACAGGCGCCCGGCGCTACCTTGAACAGGGCTGAGAAGCTCGAGATCGCGCAGCAGCTCGCCAAGTTGCACGTCGACATCATCGAGGCCGGCTTCCCCATCGCCTCGCCGGACGACTTCGAGGCCGTCAAGGCCATCGCCACGCAGGTCGAGGGGCCGCGCATCGCGGGTCTCGCGAGGGCGGTGGAGGACGACGTCCGCGCCTGCTGGGACGCGGTGCGGGTCGCCGGCCTTCCGCGCATCCACACGTTCATCAGCACCAGCCCGGTGCACATGAAGTACCAGATCAGGAAGACGCCGGACGAGGTGCTTGCGGACACGCGGGCGATGGTCACCCTGGCGGCCGAGCTGGCGCGGCAGCACCCCGAGGCCGACGTCGAGTTCAGCGCCATGGACGCCAGCCGCTCGGACCCGGAGTTCCTCGCGCAGGTGCTGGACTGCGCGGTCCAGTGCGGCGCCACCACCATCAACGTGCCGGACACGGTGGGGTACGCGCTGCCGCTCGAGTTCGGCGACTTCATCCGGGAGCTCTACCGGCTGGCGCCCTCGCTGCGGGACGTGCACGTGAGCGTGCACTGTCACAACGACCTCGGGCTGGCGACGGCCAACTCGCTCGCCGCCGTGCGCGCCGGCGCCACGCAGGTCGAGTGCGCCGTCAACGGCATCGGCGAGCGCGCCGGCAACGCCTCCCTGGAGGAGGTGGTGATGGCGATCCGCACGCGCGGCGAGTACTTCGACTGCGAGACGGGCGTGGTGACCACCGAGATCGCCCGCACCAGCCGATTGGTCAGCACCCTGACCGGCTACCAGATCCAGCGCAACAAGGCGATCGTGGGTCGCAACGCGTTCGCCCACGAGAGCGGCATCCATCAGGCGGGGGTGCTCAACGAGGCCTCCACCTTCGAGATCATGACGCCCGCGGACGTCGGTCTCACCGACAACGACATCGTGCTCGGCAAGCACAGCGGGCGCCACGCGCTCCGCGCCAAGCTGGCCGAGCTCGGCTACACGCTGTCTGACGCCGAGCTCGGCGACGCGTTCAAGAAGTTCAAGGACGTCGCGGACAAGAAGAAGCGGGTCACCGTCCTCGATCTCGAGGCGCTGGTGAGCGAGGAGATCCGCGAGCGCGAGGATCACTTCACGCTCAAGAGCTTCGTCAACCAGTCGGGGTCGTCGATCATCCCGACGAGCCAGGTCGAGGTGCTGGCGCGCGGAGAGGTCAAGAAGGGTCGCAGCTTCAGCAACGGCTCCGTGGAGAGCGTGTTCGCGGCCATCGACGACGCGGTCGGCATCACCGGCAGCCTGGCCGACTACCAGGTGCGCGCGATCTCCTCCGGCAAGGACTCCCTGGCGGAGGTCCGCGTGGCGGTGGAGGTCAACGGCCGCTCGTTCAACGGGCAGGCCGTCAGTTTCGACGTGATGGAAGCCTCGGCCAAGGCCTACGTGAGGGCCGTCAACAACGCCGCGGCGGCAGGGGAGGTTTGATGGGTTCCACGATCACCGAGAAGATCCTCGCCCGTGCGAGCGGGCTCGACGAAGTCAAGCCCGGTCAGATCATCGAAGCGAGGGTCGATCTCGTGCTGGCCAACGACATCACCGCGCCGCTGGGCATCGCCGAGTTCGAGAAGGCCGGGTTCAGCAAGGTGTTCGACCCGGCCAGGATCGCCCTGGTGCCGGATCACTTCACGCCCAACAAGGACATCAAGGCGGCGGGTCAGGCGAAGAAGGTGCGCGAGTTCGCCCGCAAGCACCAGATCGTGAACTACTTCGAGGTCGGGCGCGTCGGCATCGAGCACGTGCTGCTGCCCGACGCCGGCATGGTGGCGCCGGGCGACGTCGTCATCGGCGCCGACAGCCACACCTGCACCTACGGCGCCGTGGCCGCCTTCAGCACCGGCGTCGGCAGCACCGACTTCGCCGCCGCCATGGCCTGGGGCCACGTGTGGCTGCGGGTGCCCGAGACGTTCAAGTTCGTCTACTCGGGCACCCCGAGCCCCTGGGTCACGGGCAAGGACCTCATGCTGCACACCATCGGCCTGATCGGCGTCGACGGCGCCCTGTACCAGGCCATGGAGTTCACCGGGCCGGCCATCGAGGCCCTCTCCATGGACGAGCGCTTCAGCATGTGCAACATGGCCATCGAGGCCGGCGGCAAGAGCGGCATCGTGGGCTTCGACGAGAAGACCACGCGGTACCTGCAGAGCCGGCCGGACGGCAGCCGTGCTCGCACGGCCGGCCAGGTGTTCGCGAGCGACCGCGACGCCGAGTACTCCCGCGTGCTCGAGATCGACGCGGCCGCCGTCCAGCCCACCGTGAGCAAGCCGCACCTGCCGAGCAACACGGCTGCGGCCGCCGACTGCGCCGACATCACCGTCGACCAGGTCGTCATCGGGAGCTGCACCAACGGTCGCCTGCACGACCTGCACCAGGCGGCGAGCATCCTCGCCGGCAGGAAGGTGCACCCCGACGTACGCTGCATCATCCTGCCGGGCACGCAGGACGTGTGCCTCGAGGCCATCGCCGACGGTACGATGCAGACGCTCATCGAAGCGGGCTGTGCCTTCAGCACGCCGACCTGCGGCGCCTGCCTCGGCGGCCATATGGGCGTCCTCGCCGAGGGCGAGCGTGCGGTGGCCACCACCAACCGCAACTTCGTCGGGCGCATGGGCCACACCGGGTCGGAGGTCTACCTCGCGAGCCCCTACGTGGCCGCCGCGTCGGCCATCGCCGGCCACATCGCCACGCCCGAAGAGGTCGGCGCCGCGAAGGGAGGCTCCCGATGATCTTCGAGGGCAAGGCCCATACCTACGGCCGGGACGTCGACACCGACGTCATCATCCCGGCCCGGTACCTCACCACCAACGACCCCGACGAGCTGGCGAAGCACGCCATGGAGGACATCGACGCAGAGTTCGTCGCCCGGGTGCGGCCGGGCGACGTCATCGTCGCCGGCGAGAACTTCGGGTGCGGCAGCTCGCGCGAGCACGCGCCGGTGGCCATCAGGGCCTCCGGCGTGGCCGTGGTCGTGGCCGCCTCGTTCGCACGCATCTTCTACCGCAACGCCATCAACACCGGCCTGCCCATCGTCGTGTGCGCCGACGCGGTCACCGATGCCGAGAACGGCGACGTCATGCGCGTCGACCTCAGCGCCGGGACGGTCGAGAACGTCACCAAGGGGAAGACGTACCGGTCCGAGGCGTTCCCGCCGTTCATGCAGGAGCTCATCGACCGCGGCGGTCTGCTCGAGTACGTGAAGTCGCGCGTCGGCGGAGAGGGCGCGTAGCCAGCGGCCGGCACGTCGGCCATCCAGCACGGAGAGAAGGACAATGGGGAAGACGTACAAGATCGCGGTCCTGCCGGGCGACGGCACCGGCCCGGAGGTCGTCGCCGAGGGGCTCAAGGTCCTCGAGGCGGCTGCCGCGAAGCACGACTTCAAGCTCGACCTGACGCACTACGACCTCGGCGGCGAGCGCTATCTGCGCACCGGTGAGATCCTGCCGGACTCGGCGCTCGAGGAGTTCAAGCAGGCGGACGCCATCTACCTGGGCGCCATCGGGCATCCGGACGTGGCGCCCGGCATCCTGGAGAAGGGCCTGCTCCTCCAGTTGCGCTTCGAGCTCGACCAGTACATCAACCTGCGCCCCGTACGTCTCTACCCCGGCGTCGAGACCCCGCTCAAGGACAAGGGTCCCGAGGACATCGACTACGTGGTCATCCGCGAGAACTCCGGTGACGTCTACGCCGGCGGCGGCGGCACCATGATGCCGGGCTCGCCGCACGAGGTCGCCACGCAGCTCATGGTCTACAGCCGCGCGCAGGTGGACCGCTGCCTGCGCTGGGCGTTCGACTACGCGCGCCAGCACGGCAAGAAGGCGCGCGGCCTCGGCGACCGCGACACCCTCGGCCTGGTCGGCAAGACCAACGTGCTCACCTACGTCTACGACCTCTGGTTCCGCGCCTTCAACGAGATCGGCGAGGCCGAGTACCCGGACGTCGCGCGCGAGTACTACCACGTCGACGCCACCTGCATGTGGATGGT